>JBMDWS010000115.1:0-2026 GCA_048594695.1 Truepera sp.
AAGTAGACCAAGAGCCATAACAAGCTATTCCCATTCACCATCCCACGACTGACTTTGCGCTATAACACGCTATGAAAAAGCTAGCTTTGATGCTCCTCGTGGCTGTGCTTGCTACCGCCTCGGCGCAGCGCCAGACGGGAACGCTTACGTTCGGCGGCGACACACGCCACTACACCGCGTTCGTCCCCAAAACGCACAGCGACTCGCCCATGCCGCTTATCGTGGCGCTGCACGGCCGGACCGGTACGGGAGAGAGCATGGCCGATCTGACAGGCTTCGACACGCTGGCAGAGCGCGAGGACGTGGTGATGCTCTACCCAGACGGCCTGAACGGCGAGTGGAGCTATACGCGTGGGATTCCCGGCTATCCCACAGATCTGCCCGACGACGTGGGGTTTCTCGGCACACTCGTCGACAAACTCTCGGCAGAAATGGCCATCGACCCGCAGCGCGTCTACGTCACGGGCTTTTCCAACGGAGGCTTCATGACCGAGCGGCTCGCCTGCGCCGACCCGGACCGCTACGCTGCCTTCGCCTCCGTTTCGGCGGCAGGTTTTGGAGGTATGAACCTCGTCTGCCGGGTAGGTCACCCCGTTCGCCTCCTGCTCGTTCACGGCACTTCTGATACCAATATTCCCTGGCTCGGCTTGGCGCGCACGGTTCAGGGGCGGTCTATTCCGCTCTTGTACTCGGTCTCGGACACCCTGGCATTCTGGTCGCGCTATATCGGCTGCAGCGCAGACCTGGACAACACCGACTTGCCCGCCAAACACAAAAAAACGACCACCAAAATACATTTGCTGAAGTTCAAGGGCTGCCCGAAGGGCGGTGCGCTCGAGCTCTACGCGGTCAGCGGGGGTGGACATACCTGGCCGGGGCGACCGGGACAGATGCCCGAAGCCTTAGCGGGCGTCACCTCGACCGAGCTCAGTGCGACACGGGCCATTTGGGATTTCTTTTCGGCGAGTTCTCCTTGAGCGTTACGCTCGAGCCGTGCGGCGAAAGTCTCTCGGCGAGTGTCCCGTTGCCTTTTTGAAGCGCCGCGTAAAGTAAAAAGGGTTCTCGAAACCTACTTCGGCAGCGACGCTCTGCACGGGCAAGCCGGTCAGGAGAAGCAGGCGCTTGGCCCGCTCGAGCCGCTCCATCTCGAGGTACGCCAGCGGGGTCATACCCACCTGTTCACGAAAGAGGTGACTCAGCCGCGAGACCGAGAGGTGGCAGGCTTCAGCGACCTGCTGAAGCCTTACAGTCCGGTCCAAATGCCTGCGGAGATAAGCCGTGGCGCTCACGACGCGGGGGTCGAGCGGGTGTGACCCCGCGGGGTTCAGCGCGTCGAGCAGAAGGAGGGTGTGCTCGAGAGCGTTCATAGCAAACGCTTCGCGCTGGGCCAAGCCTCCCGTGGCCAGCGCGTGAACGTCTCTCAGCCGGGCCTCGATCTTCGGGCGCTGGGCAGGCGCTACCTGAAGGTGTAAAAGTCCCGGTGCGCGCTGCGGGAACCTCAGAAACGCTTCCCAGTGTGGGCGCGGGTAAACGTGCGCCCAGATAAGCTCCCAGGTTTCGCTACCGGGCGCAACGCCGTAATCGTGCAGGGTTCGGGGAGCGAGAAAAACGAGGTCACCGGCCTCTGTCAGCAGATCGCCACCCGCGTAGCCAAAACGTCCTCTGCCACTCACCGTATAGATGATGAGCCAGTCCAGCGTACCGTTGGTACGCCACGCCCTGTAGCCACGCCGCTCCCGATAGTGCCCGGTAAGCAGATGACCAAGTTCGGCTACCGGCGTCTCGCACATAGCAAGATAGTATAGGTTTTTACGTCAGAGGTTCATGGACTTGCAGCGACGCCTCCTCTACACTTGCACCATCGAGGGAGGGTTCAAAACGTGGAACATCTGACTCAGGAACAGCGCGTACAGTTTGGTCGTGACGGGTTCGTCGTCCTTCGCAGCTTCTACACCCAGACCAAGACCGAAACGATACGCGACGCCTTCATGAAAGAGGCCAGAGATGGACCCGTTCCAGGTCTCTC
>JBMDWS010000116.1:0-18954 GCA_048594695.1 Truepera sp.
GGCGCGATAGACGCGGGTCTCAACGCCTACGGCGCGACGCACTTTAGCGCCAAGGTGCTCAACTGGCTGCACGCATTTTTCGGCCTCGGCACCACACTTGGCCCCCTGATCGTCACAGCGGTGCTGAGTGCCGGGCTGGTGTGGCGCTGGAGCTACGCGATCGTCGGGACGGCGCAGCTTCTTCTGGCTCTGACCTTCTTTCTGACCCGCGACCGGTGGATGCACGTCGCAGCTATTGCAGCGGCGGACGCAGAGCCCGTCATACAGGCCCGCACCCGCGACACCTTGCAGCGGCCCGTCGTGTGGCTCGGGATGCTGCTCTTTTTTGTCTACACCGGCGTCGAATTCATCTCGGCGCAGTGGAGCTTTTCGGTCCTGACCCTGGAGCGCGGCATGTCCGAAACGACCGCCGGTCTGTTCGTTTCGTTTTACTGGGGTTCGCTGATGATCGGACGCGTACTTTTCGGCTTCATCGCGGACCGGGTGCCCCTCAAAGCGGCGCTGCGCGTCTGCATGGTTTCGGCCCTCGTCGGAGCGCTTCTTTTCTGGCTCGAGCCCACTTCCACCCTGGCCCTATTCGGCCTCCTCCTCATCGGTTTCTCGGTCGCCCCGATTTTTGCCTCGCTGGTCTCGCTCACGCCCGCCCGAGTGGGCGCGGCCCACGCCAACAGCGCGATCGGCTTTCAGATCGCCGCCGCAGGCTTAGGCGGCGCGGCGACCGTCGGGTTAGCGGGAATCGCCGCCCGGAGCTTCGGCCTAGAGGTCATCGGACCTATCATCACCCTGTTTGCCGTGCTGCTGCTCGCGCTTTACGAAGCGTTTTTGCGGACCGGCGGCAAGCAGCCCGCCACGCCTGCTAGTGCCGCAGGCTAGGTACGCTCGTCAGCGATGATGTAGATGTCAACGCCCTGCGCCTCCCGTAATACGTAGTGCGTGACCGAGGGACGCAGCAGCGTCTGCCAGGGGCTGCGTCGGGACGCGCCCAGAATGACCTGGGTGATTCGTTCGCGGGCGATAAAGCTTACGAGCGCGGCGCCAAAATGAGTTCCGCCAAGTCCCACGAACGCTCCTTCAAGCCCTTCGGTAATGATGCGACAAGCGTCGAGGTGCCTTTCCTCCTCCCGTGATACCTTTTTGCCGCGCACATGAACCACGAACCAGTCCCCGCCCAGACGCTGAGCCATTCGCGCCCCCCGGCGAATCAGCCGCGCACTCTCGGGGTGCGCCGTGATCGCCACAGCGATGCGCTCGACCACACCCCCATGCCGGAATTCGGGCTCGACGGTGTCGGCGACCTGCCGAAGCGCCAGCTCCCGCAACACCACGAGGTTGTCGGCTGTAAAAAAGTTGCCGAGCGCCCGCTCGACCTTATCGGCAGCGTAGATCTTGCCGTGGCGTAGACGCTCCCGCAACACCTCGGGCGTCACGTCGACCAGGATGACTTCATCCGCGTCGCGCAGTACCCAGTCGGGTACCCGCTCGCGCACCCGCACACCCGTCAGGCGGGCGACGAGGTCATAGGCACTCTCGAGGTGTTGCACGTTCATGGTCGAGATCACGTCGATCCCCGCCCCCAGCAGCATGTCGACGTCCTCATAGCGTTTCACATGCTCGGCTCCAGGCACATTTGTATGCGCGAGTTCGTCGACAAGGACGACCGACGGACGCCTTTCGAGCAATCCGAACACGTCGAATTCGCTCAGCACCACCCCCCGGTACTCGACCTGCCGCCGCGCAAAGATAGGCAGACCCTCGGACAGGTGCTCGGTCTCCTTGCGCCCGTGCGTCTCGAGCAGCCCGATGAGCGCGTCTTCCCCGGCCTCGAGCCGCTCACGCAGCTCTTGTAGCGCCCGGTACGTCTTGCCGACGCCAGCCGCAGCCCCCACATAGATCTTGTGGTGCCCTCGCCAGCGGGGCCGACGCTTACTCTGCAATCCGTGACGCCGGAGCAGGGTTTCAGGGTCGAGCGCGTCGTCACGGGCACGGTCCGTCATGGAGCCACCGCGTCGAGACTGAGATTCAGCTCGAGGACGTTGACGCCCGGTCGACCGAGACCCAGGGGGCTGCGTTCGGTGTGTTCCTCGACGAGCGCTGCGACCTTGCCTTCACTGAGACCCCGGGCACGTGCGACTCGGGATAGTTGTAACGCCGCCGCCTCAGGCGAGATGTGAGGATCGAGACCCGAACCGGAGGCGGCAATGAGGTCAACCGGAATGTCTTCGGGCTTTACCCCTTCTCGAGCAGCGACGGCACGTGAAGTCTCCGCGGCACGTGCCCGCAGAGCAGGATTGCTGACAGCGTAGTTCGACCCGGCGGCACCCACCGGGTCGTATCCTGCGCCCGCTGCCGAGGGGCGCGGGATAAAGTAGCGCTCACCCGTAAAGCCCTGACCCACCAGTGACGAGCCGAGCACCCGGTCACCCCGGATGATGAGGCTGCCGTTTGCCTGGTACGGAAAGAGGGCGCCTCCGGCGAGCGTTGTTCCGATGGGATAAGCCAGCCCGCAAAGTAGGGTGAACAAGAGGACGAAGCGGAGCCACAAGAAGGGCGTTCCGCCGCCGTGATCGAGGAAGTCCTCGAGATCGCCTTCATCTGTTGCACTTTGCGCCTTTGCCGTTTCCAACGATTCGGTTGCTGTCGTCATCCTACCCATCCTTGTTTCCGGTTCCATCTGTTCAGGGGCTGCAAAATCTATGTTCACGACGTTCACCTCTTCCTAGCTCACACCAAGCGCCCGCAGCAGCAGATCGATCCCCTTGATCCCGATAAAGGGCACGATCAGGCCGCCCACGCCGTAGAGCAGGAGGTGCGTTGCGAGGAGCGCGTCAGCTCCTTTGAGCGTGTAGGACACCCCGCGCAGCGCTACGGGGATGAGGCAGGGAATCACCAGCGCGTTAAAAATGACCGCCGAGAGAATGGCGCTCTGCGGGCTCGAGAGCCCCATCACATTGAGCACCGTGAGCGCGGGGAAGGTTCCGGCAAAGAGAGCCGGGATGATGGCAAAATATTTGGCCACGTCGTTGGCAACCGAAAAGGTCGTGAGCGCACCCCGCGTGATCAGGAGCCCCTTGCCGATCTCGACGACCTCGAGGAGTTTGGTCGGGTCGGAATCGAGATCGACCATGTTGCCCGCCTCCTTGGCGGCTTGCGTCCCGGAATTCATGGCCAGCCCGATGTCGGCCTGCGCCAGCGCCGGGGCATCGTTGGTGCCGTCGCCCATCATGGCGACGAGCTTCCCGCCCGCCTGCTCGTCCCGGATGAGGCGCAACTTGTCCTCGGGCGTCGCCTCGGCCAAGAAATCGTCGACCCCGGCTTCGGCGGCGATCGCAGCGGCTGTGAGCGGGTTATCCCCAGTGATCATGACCGTGCGCAGGCCCATCTTCCGCAAGAGTGCAAAGCGCTCGCGAATACCCGTCTTGACGATGTCCGAGAGTGCCACCACGCCGAGCGCCCGGCCCGCCTCGGCCACGACCAGCGGCGTCGCGCCGCGACGGGCGACACCTGCGACGAGCGCCTCGAGTTCGTCCGGCACAGGCGCGTGCGTCTCCTCGAGCCACCCCTTCATGCGGTCGGACGCGCCCTTACGGATCGTGCGCCCGTCCAGCAGGTCCACGCCCGACATACGCGTCCGGGCACTAAAGGCTACAAAGGTTGCCCCCTCTGCTACCTCGCCAGCCACACGACTGCCCTGCCCTTGCGCGAGCCTCACGATGGACTTGCCTTCGGGTGTAGGGTCGGCGAGGGAGGCGAGGTGCGCGGCCTCGGCAAGGTCGAGCAGTTCGACCCCCGGCAGGGGCAAAAATTCGGTTGCCTCGCGGTTGCCGAGCGTAATGGTCCCCGTTTTGTCGAGCAGGAGCGTGTCCACGTCCCCGGCGACCTCGACAGCTTTACCGGACTTGGCGATGATGTTGGCGCGCAGAGCACGGTCCATCCCGGCGATCCCGATGGCAGGCAGAAGGCCCCCGATCGTCGTTGGAATGAGGCAAACGAGGAGCGCCACGAGCGTGCTGACCGGCACCGTCACCCCGACAAAGGCGGCGATAGCGGGAAGGGTCGCCACGACGATCAGAAAGATCAGGGTAAGCGCCGAGAGCAGGATGGACAGGGCGATCTCGTTGGGTGTTTTCTGCCGCGACGCTCCCTCGACGAGCGCGATCATGCGGTCGAGAAAGCTCTCACCTGGGTTGACCAGAATCTCCACGACGATTTCGTCGGACAGCACCTTCGTCCCGCCCGTTACACCGCTGCGGTCGGTTCCGGCTTCGCGCACGACGGGTGCGGACTCGCCCGTAATCGCCGATTCATCGACCGTAGCCACCCCCGACACGACCTCCCCGTCACCAGGAATGATGTCACCTGCCCGCACAAGCACGCGGTCGCCGCTTCGCAGTGCGGTACTCGGGGTCTCCTCGAGCCCGTCCGCCGGCACCGACCCCGTGAGACGCAGGGCGAGCGTGTCAGCGCGGGTTGCCCGCAACGACGCTGCCTGCGCTTTACCCCGCGCTTCGGCGAGCGCCTCGGCGAAGTTGGCAAAGACGACGGTAAAGAGCAAAGCCGCACTGAGCGTCAAGTCGTAACCAAACGTCTCACCACGCAAAACTTTGCCCACGGTTACGGCGAAGGTCACTACGGTCCCGATCTCGACGACGAACATGACAGGGTTACGGGCTACCTGTCGCGGAGCGAGTTTGACGAACGCTTGCAGCAGGGCGCGGCGCACGAGTGTGGGGGCAAAGACCGAAGCTTTTTGAAGTGTCGAGGGATGAGGGGCGTGTGCGTTCACTGCGCGTCTCCTAGCGGGGTGCTCTGCACAGACGCGGGCGGAAAGCCAACGAGGGCTTCAGCGACCGGCCCAAGTACCAGCACGGGCAAAAAGTTGAGAAGGGTCAGCAGGACGATGACCGAGAACGTCGTGACGCCAAAGAGCGGTGTATCGACCCGCAGGGTGCCCGTAGTCGTGGGCGTCGGGCGCTTCTGGGCCAGAAATCCCGCGACCGCGAGCGGCGCGATGATCGGGATAAAGCGCCCGAGAATCAGGTTGACCGACGCCGTCAGGTTCCACCAGACCGTGGCGTCGCCCAGCCCCTCGAAGCCCGAGCCGTTGTTGGCAAACGCGGAGGTGTACTCGTAAAGAACCTGAGAGATTCCGTGAAAGCCGGGGTTCGATGTACCCGCCAGCCCCGGGAAAAAGAGTGTGAGCGCCGTGGGCACCAAAATCAGGAGAGGCTGCAGGAGGAGCGCTGCGGCGACCAGCTTAATCTCACGCGCCTCGAGCTTCTTGCCAAAAAGTTCGGGGGTCCGGCCCACCATCAGGCCGGCGATAAAGACCGTCAGCAGGACAAACAGCAAAAAGTTGATGAGCCCGACACCCCAGCCGCCAAAGGTCTCGTTGATGAGCATGCCGACAAGCGGCATCAGGCCGCCCAGGGGCGTAAAGGAGTCGTGCATGGCGTTGACCGAACCGTTCGAGGTCTGGGTCGTCAGGGCCGCCCAGAGCGCTGAGGCTGTCGCGCCGATTCGGACCTCTTTGCCCTCCATGTTGGCCCCGAGGGCCGCGAGACCACTAAACGCGCGGTTCGGCCCGGTTTCGGCGGCGATCGTCAGGCTCGTCAGGAGGACCGAGGTCGCCGTCATGACGCCCAGGATCATTAGGCTAAAACGCCGTCCCAGAAACGCACCCACCATGAAGACCGAGGCTACCGGCACCAGCACGAGCGCCACCGTCGAGAAGAGGTTGGAGAGCGGTGTCGGGTTTTCGAGAGGCACCGTGCTGTTCGGGCCGTACCAGCCCCCGCCGTTGGTGCCGAGCTGCTTGATGGCGACCATAGCCGCCACAGGCCCGACCGGAATCACCTGTTCGGTTACGTTGCCCTGCGGTTGCACCAGTTCTGCCGTCTTCGCACCGCCGAGCGTACTAGGTACGCCTTGCCAGACGAGCAGGAGCGCCAGTACCAGTGACAAGGGCAGCGTTACGCGGGTCAGCCCCCGCGTGAAGTCGACGTAGAAGTTGCCGAGGTTTTTCGGCGCGCCTGTCGGGGTGCCTGCGAGTCCTCCCTGAAGGCCGCGCAAAATGGCGACCAGAACCGCGAGTCCCACCGTCGGCGTCATGAGCTGAAGCGCCGTGACGCCGACCATTTGCGACAGGTACGAAAGCTGCGCCTGCCCGGAGTAGTGCTGCTGATTGGTGTTGGTCACGAACGAAGCGGCCGTGTGCAGCGCCGTGTCCCAGCGCAGCCCGGGCAACCCGTCGGGGTTGAGGGGTAGCACGCCCTGAAGCAAAAAAACAACGTAAGCAAGAGCGCCTAAAATGAAGTTACTCCAGAGGACAGCCCGGGCGTAGCCGCGCCAGCTCATCCCCTGCGCCGGATCGGTGCCGAGGGCACGGTAGATGAGGCGCTCGAGCCGTCCCAAAAACGGATCGCCCAAGGTCGCCCGACCCTGAAACACGCGCGCCATGTGGCGCCCCAACGGCCAGGCGAGCGCGAAAACGATCACGCACGTCAGCATTACGTCCATCACAGCGCTTCAGCCCCCCGGACGAATAGCCCGCAAAGTGCGAAGAGCAGCGCCAGGATGACAAGCCCCAAAAGTACACCCATCAGAACCGCTCCGGATAGAGGAGCGCGGCGAGCAAGTATGCACCGACGAGGAGGGTGAGGATCAACCAGACAAAACCCATAAACGTGGCCTCCTAAAACCAACGGCTCACCATAGGTCCGCGTCCCCTTCACCGTCACTCGCCAGGTAGTGAAGTGCCGTTAGCCACTTGGCTAATCCGCCGAGCCTCGGGGCCAACTCCAAACGCGCTGCGCCCTTTTACAATAGAGTGCGTGAGGCTCAACACGGCACGCATTCCCCTCAAGGCCAGCTCCCGGATCATCGCCGCTGGAACCGCCCTGTTTTTGTTGCTCGGTTTTGTTCTCGACCTCGCCACCGCCCAGGAACTCGTCGTCGCGATTATCTATAACGTCCCCATCGCCATCTCCGGGCTCAGCTCACAGCGGCGCTTGCTGCGCTACACGACAGCAGCGGCGCTGCTCCTCAATGTTTCCGCCGGGGTCATCAACGGGCTGGGCGGCGTAGATACGGTGTCTATCCTGAACCGTGTGATCGCGTCGCTTTCTTACCTGCTCGTGTTCTTCATGACCTCCTCGCTGCGCGCCTCGAGCATGCGCCTCGCGGCGCTGCAAGCGAGTGAGGCGCGGGCTACCCGCGAACATCTGCTGCACGCATTCCTCCGCGATCTTGGTCACGCGCTTACCCCGGACGCGCTACTCGAGGACGCTACCCGCGTGCTGCGGCGGCAGCTTCGGGCCGAGGCGGTTGTCATAAGTGCCTGCGAGGGAAACCGCTTTTCCGGTCCGCAGTATGCCGATCCGCCGCCCGCCGCGCTCCGCTACGCGCGCAGCGGCAGCCCCTTACCCTGGCTTGCCGCGCTGGCGCGGACACAGGAGTCGCCCGTGGCCTCAGGTCAGGAGGAAGGGCACGACCTGCTCGTGGGGCTACTCGGCGAGCCCCGGGCGCTCGTGTGCGTGGTCGTCGGATCGGGTCGCGAAGACGCCGCCGTTTATGCAGGCGACGCACTGCGCGAACTCGGCAATCTGCTGGAGCGTACCGAACTGCTCGAGCATCTCGAGCGCCAGCGTGCCGAACTCGCGCGCCGCAACGGGACGTTTCGCGACCTCGTCTACGCATTCTCCCACGACCTGCGCACACCGCTCATAGCCAACGCCATGAACATGCGCCTGGCCCTGGAGGGAGCTTACGGCGTTTTTGGGGAAGAGTACCGGCGCGTCCTGCAAAACGGCCTCAGCGCCAATGAGGACCTGCTCGAGCTGGCCGACGCCCTGCTCCTCGTGGCCCGGCTCGAGAGTGGGGAAGCCCTGAGCGTACCGGGCGCCGTGGATTTCGTGGCCCTCCTGCACGAGACCCTGGCCCGGCTCGAGCCGGTAATCGCCGCTCAGGCTGTCCAGGTCGACCTCGACGCGCCCAGCGAACTCCGGCTCCTCGGCAACGCCGCCGAACTCCGGCGTGTCTGCCAGAACCTGCTCGACAACGCCGTCAAGTTCTCGCCACCCGGCGGGCGTGTGCGCGTGCAGGTGCAGCGCGACGATACCGACCTGAGTGCTCAAGGCGTGACGCTTAGCGTATGCGACGAGGGACCAGGGGTCGCCGAAACAGTCCTGCCGCACCTCTTCGAACGCTTCTCGCACGGGCGCGCGGGCGGGGGCAGCGGTCTCGGCCTCTACCTCGCCCAAAAGATCGTCGTCGGGCATGGCGGCACGGTTCACTACGCGCCGGGCGAACACGGCGGAAGCTGTTTTTCGCTCTGGCTCCCCATCGCACCGGAAGCGGTGACCGCGTGAGCGACGCACCCGTCCCACCGACCGGCGTGTTTCTCGTCGAAGACCACAGCTTTACCCGCGACGGCCTGCGGGCAGCCCTCGGACGCGTCCCGAACCTGCGGGTAGTCGGTGAGGCGAGAAGTGGCGAGGAGGCGCTCGAGAAGCTGCCCGGTGAGGCCAGCGTCGTGGTCATGGACATCGGCCTGCCCGGCATCGACGGCATCGAAACGACCCGCCGCCTGAAAGCCACCTGGCCCGCCCTGAGAGTCGTGATGCTCACTGCCCATTCCTTCGGCACGGAGGTGTTCGCCGCGCTCGCCTCGGGGGCCGACGCCTACTGCCTCAAATCGACCCATCCCGGGTCGCCCGTGCTGGCCGTGCAGGCTGCCGCGCTCGGCTCGACCTATCTCGATCCGCAGATCGCGCATCTGGTGCTGGGCCGGATGAGTGTTCCTGAGACGGACGCCGTGTTGTCCGAACGGGAAATGAGTGTGCTCAAGCTTATCGCCGAGGGGCTCAGCAACAAGGAGATCGCGGATTCGCTAGGGATCAGCGTCGCGAGCGTCAAGCTTCATGTCCAGGAGCTTCTCTACAAACTCTCTGCTACCGACCGGACGCAGGCAGCCGTCAAAGCGCTCAGACAGGGTCTTATTTGATTTCCCGCCTCCGTCAGGGGTCACAGCGCTTTGCACGGCGTCTCCACACCCCGAAGTTCGAGTTCGAGCCTCTAAGCGCACACGTCGCCATGTTCCTCGAGCCAGCTATGCGGCATAGAGAACCTTTACCCCCACGGCCTCGAGTTCCGGCCAGGCAGCGTCTGTCACCACCACATCAACGTTGCTGACGGGAGCAACCCGGTAGGACGCCACCTGCTCGCGCTTCGAGCTGTCGGCGAGCACCATCGTCTTGAGGCTCGAGCGCATCAGCTCACGCTTGAAAAGCGCGTCCGCCTCGCTGACGACCGATACGCCCGTCTCGGGGTGCAGGGCGCAGGCCCCCAGGATGGCCCAGGCGGCGCGGTACGTGTTCAAAACGTCATTGGCTGCGCTGCGGAGAACACGTTCATGCGGCAACCAGCGACCGCCGAGCACGATGAGCGCGACGTCGGGGTCTTCCTCGTAGAGATAAGCGATATCGAGAGAATTGGTGATGATACTGAGGGGACGCACCCGGAGCGCCCGGGCCAGCGCGTAGGTCGTCGAGCCTGCCTCGAGAATCACCGTTTGACCCTGGGCAATGAGACCAGCGCCAAGCGCACCAATCCGCGACTTCGCCTCCGTGAGCGTTTGCCGACGGGCACTGAGAGATAGATGGGTCGTTGTGAGCGTGACCGCACCCCCATGCGTTTTTTGGGCGTAGCCCTGCGCCTCGAGAATCCCCAGGTCGCGCCGCACCGTGTGCTCCGAGACACTGTAGCGCGTAGCCAGGGACGCGACTTCGACGCGGCCTTCACGCAGGAGCTCAGAAAGTACCCCTTTTCTTCGTTCTTCAGCGAACATCCCTCAGTCTACTCAAAACGTATGCTCGCATGCGCTCGCTTGTGCTATATTTTGCTCGAATTATAGAAAGGACGTCCTGATGTCTGCTCCCCTCCCACCTGCACTGAGAAAGGCTCGCGGTGCCGTTGCCCTCATCTTCTGGACGAACGGCACGCTTATCGCTTCCTGGGTCGCCCGCATTCCAGCGATCAAGGACCGCTTAGCGCTTGACGAAGCGCAGCTGGGGCTAGCTCTTTTCGCTATCGCCGTAGGCGCGCTCCTCGCGTTTCCCATCACGGGTGTGCTCGTCACACGCTTTGGCAGCACACGCGTCACTCTGGTGACCGGGTTGATACTCTGCCTTGCCTTACCGCTTATCGCCCTCGCGCCTTCAATCCTGTGGCTGTCGCTCGCGCTAGGTCTGTTCGGAGCCAGCCACGGTTCGATGGACATCGCCATGAATGCCCACGCGGCCGAGGTCGAAACGCGCTACAACCGCTCGATCATGTCCTCGTTTCACGGCCTTTGGAGCCTTGGTGGTCTCACGGGGGCGGGCCTCGGGGCCATCCTTGCCTCGCAGCATGTCCCGCCCCTCGCTCATTTTGTCGGCGTGAGCCTAGTATTTGCGGCTCTTACGGTCTGGGTAATTCGCTATTTCCTCCACGACGAGGACTCCGAGAGAAGCCACGAGCCAAGCTTCGCGCGTCCTAACCGGGCGATCTTCGGACTCGGAGTCATCGCTTTTTGTGCGTTCGTCATCGAGGGGGCCATCGCCGACTGGAGCGGCGTCTACCTCCGCGACACGCTGGGCACGGGATCAGCTTTCGCCGCAGCGGGTTACGCCGCCTTCTCCCTGACCATGATGATCGCCCGCCTGACTGGCGACACCCTCATCACCCGTTTTGGGGCTTCGCGGATGCTGCTGGGCGGCGGCCTCACAGCTACAGGAGGCGTCATCCTCTCTCTTCTCACGCCCAACCCCTGGCTGACACTTATCTGCTTCGCCGCCACCGGGCTCGGCATGGCGTCTGTCGTCCCGATCACGTTTAGCCTCGCCGCCAGAGACGGGAGTCTGCCTCCCTCTACGGGCATCGCGGCCGTGGCCACGATGGGTTACGGGGGCTATCTCGTCGGCCCACCTGTCATTGGCTTCCTGGCATCGTGGTGGAGTTTGCGGGTAGCGCTGGTGGTACTTGTACTCCTGGGCCTCACCATCGTCGCACTAAGCAGACGCAGCACGGCCATGGCCGTGGCACCGTCGCACGATTAGCGGCGTCGAGACGTCCAGACTGGCCCTCACCCTGTAGAGACGTGCTTTGTAGAGACGTGACGACAACCCGTTCTCAACTGGGGAGCGTTCAGACGGAGAATGCTCGAGGGCCGAACCCCCTCAGCGGCTGGCACGGCTCCGCGAGCACCTGTCCAGGCCCAACGAGGTTGCAAAATCAATCTCATTAACGCGCCGTATTTGCGTGCAGGACAGCACTTCTGCTATGGTTTGAGGTATGGCTGGACACGCGCACGATCACCCTTATGACAAAGGTCATCATCACGCGCATGGGCACAGTCACGCCCCTGCCTCATTCGGACGCGCTTTCGCCGTCGGCATTACACTTAACGCGGCCTATGTGGCGCTCGAGGTCGCCTACGGGCTCATTACAGGCTCCCTGGCCCTGCTTGCCGACGCAGGGCATAACGCCTCGGACGTTCTCAGCCTGCTCATTGCCTGGGGCGCGGTCATGCTCGCGAAAAGGCCCCCGGGCGGGCGCTACACCTATGGCCTGCGCCGCTCTCCCATTCTCGCGTCGCTGCTCAACGCCCTCTTGCTCCTCGTCGCCATCGGCATCATCGTTGCCGAGGCCGTGCAGCGTATAGGCAATCCCGCCGACATTTCCGGCACCACGGTTTTCTGGGTCGCGGCGGTCGGGCTCGTCGTCAATACCGGGACAGCCCTGATGTTCGCCTCGGGCACGCACGACCTGAATATCCGGGGCGCGTACCTGCACCTCATGGCGGACGCCGGGGTAACACTCGGCGTGATGGTCGCGGGCATTCTCATCATGCTGACAGGCGCGACCTGGCTCGATCCGGTCATCAGCCTGCTCATCGCTGCCGTCGTACTCTGGAGCACGTGGGGCTTGCTGCGCGGCGCGCTCGAGTTTTCCCTCGACGCTGCGCCGGAGAGTATCGACCTCGTGGGGATAGAAGCGTATCTGCGTGGCCTGCCGGGGGTCGAGAGCATTCACGACCTGCATGTGTGGCCCCTCAGCACCACGCAAACGGCGCTCACCGCGCACCTCGTCATTCCAGTGGGTGTGGCCCGACCCGACAGCTTGCTTCACGGTGCGGCGCGGGCGCTTCACGACCGCTTCGCCATCGAGCACGCGACACTGCAGCTCGAGACGGGCGACCACGCTTACCCTTGCGCCCTCGCGTCGAAAGATGCCCTCACCCCATCCTGAACCGGAGATAACACCTAGGCGGCGGGCAACGTCACGGTAAACACCGCACCCCCGCCTGGATGGTTGGCCGCTATCAGCGTCCCGCCGTGCGCCTGAACGATGGCGCGAGCAATCGAAAGGCCGAGTCCCGACCCCTTCTCGCCATCGGCGTAACGGGTGCGTGACGCTTCCTCCTGGAAAAACCGCTCAAAAAGCCGTTCCGGGTCGCCCTGAATCCCCGGACCATGATCGCGGAGCCACAGACTCACGCCTACACTACTCGGCGCCGCGCCGAGTTCGGCCCGGCCCGGTGCCGCGTAGCGAAGCGCGTTGCTGAGCAGGTTCCCAAAAACGCGTCCGAGCTGATCCGGGTCGGCGCTGATGCGCAGGTTAGGGGCGACGGGCGTCAGGGTCAGCTCAAGGCCCGCCTCCGCTGCCGACGCCTGGAAGCCGTCGCAGATGCGGGTCAGGAAGGGCTTGAGATAAACCTGCTGCCGCTCGAGCGGTAACCCTCCCCCTTCTGCCAGTGACAGATCGCGCAGACCCGTCACGAGCTTGGAGAGCGTCAGCACTTCGGTGTGCAAGCGTCCGAGCGCGGCGTCGTCGAGCGGCACCACCCCATCTTGCATTGCCTCGAGCTCGCTACGCATCACCGAAAGCGGCGTTCGGAGATCGTGCGCGATGTCGGCAACGAGGTTGCGCCGCCACGTTTCCTGACGCTCGAGGCCCGTCACCAGACCGTTAAAAGCCTCGGTCAGCGTCCTCAACTCATCTTGCGTCCGGGGTACCGCCAAGTGCAGACCGCGTTCACCCACCGCCAGCCGCCGCGCTCCGTCGGTCAGCGCTGTGAGCGGGCGGGTCAGGGCGCGGGTGATAAGCGCCGCCGTGATGGTCGCCAGGATAAATGCCAGCCAGCCCGCCGCGAAGGAGCGCTGCACGATCTGCCTGAAAGCCGAACGGGCCGGAGCAAACTGCGCCTCACCGTAGTGCCAGACGTCGCTACTGGAGAGGCCCGAGGCGTTTCCTGCTGCGTTTCCCGTCATAGTTCCCGGGATACCGTCCCCGCGCCCATCCGCCCGTACCGGAGCGGGAAACAGCTCCTGCTGCGCGTCGAAGACTGCGCCCAGGATCATGAAAGCTGTCAGCGCCACCGCCACGAGCGCCACGAAGGCGAAGGCGAAGGTCAAGCGGCGGCGCAGCCCCCAGCGCTTGCGCCGCGCTCGCCCGTAAGCATGCGAACGGCGACGCCACCGATGCTGCGCGACTGAGCCCATGTGCTGCGTCCAGTCCCCTTTACCCCATTCGGGGTGAAGTTCGGGGTCGGAGTCGTGAAGCCAAGGCGGCACAGGTGGGTGTCGCCGCTTGTAGGAACGCCATTTGCGTCCCATCAGGCGCGTACCCGGTAACCAACCCCGCGCACGGTCTCGATCTGCTCCCCGCACGCGCCAAGCTTGCGACGCAGATTCTTGACGTGCGCGTCGACCGTACGCAAGTCCGCGAAATTGTCCTCACCCAGAACCCCGAGCAGCTCATTGCGGCTCCGCACGACGCCCGGCTCCTTGGCAAGGTGCGCCAGGATGTGCAGCTCGCTCGGGGTCAGCGCCACCTCTTCGCCCTCGCAGCGGGTCAGATAGGCGCTGAGATCGAGCTCTAATGCCCCCACACTCAAAACGCGCGGTGTGGCCGAACCGCTGCTGCGGCGCAGCACGGCCTTGACCCGCGCCACGACCTCTCGCGGGCTGTAGGGCTTGACCACGTAGTCGTCCGCTCCGAGCCCGAGCCCGACAAGTTTATCGACCTCCTCGTCGCGCGCCGTCAACATGATGATCGGCACCTCGGACTCGGCCCGTACGCGCCGCGCCACCTCGAGCCCGTCCAGAATCGGCAGCATCAGGTCGAGGAGGATGAGGTCGGGCTGCGCGGCGCGCCAGAGCTCGAGCGCCCGCTTGCCGTCTTTGGCCCGCTCGGTGCGAAAGCCCTCACGCGCCAGGTACTCGCCCAGAATTTCTGCGAGGCGCGCCTCGTCTTCGACGATCAGAATGACCTTATTCACACTTCACGTCCCGGTGCTCCACGCTTCACGATACAAAAAAGAGGCAGGGGGTCTGCCTCTTTATACGTCACGCCTCGTTACCGCCGAGCCTAGCTCGTCAGGGCGCGACGAATCGCGTCGTACTCGTCGGGTGTAATTTCACCCTTGGCAAGCCGCAGACGGGCGGTCTCGAGCGCCCTGTCGCCCCTCAACCAGCTCATCGGGCCAGCGTCCTCATCGCTCTTTACAGCCGACGCCTTGAGGCGACTGAACTCCTCGTCGGTAATGTCGCCCTTGGCCAGCCGCTCACGCAGCGCCTTTTCCGCCTCGTTAGGGCTGCTTTCCCAGTAACCCCCACGTCCATGCCATCTGCCGTAGTGCTTGCGGCTGCGCCAGCCCCTGACCGACCCCCCACGGGCGAGGAACTTGATGGTCCAGATGACCGCCACGAAAAAGAGGATAGTTCCAACGAAGTTGAGAAACCCGAGGCCAAATCCCATACCCCCCATATGTCCGTACACCTTGTGCTCCTTTCGACTGATTCAGGTTGAGCCTGCTCAGTGCTGAATAGAGCTTAGGACGGAGGTCGTGAAGCGCAGGGGAAGGCGATGTGAACGGGATGTGAAGATATGTGTGGATGAGACGCGCCCAGAAGGCAGCTCGAGACGCCGCCCCAGGGACGCGCTAGACTCAGGGTCCATGACCCCGCCCGAAATGCTCGTGTTCCTGCTCGACGTGGACAACACCCTTCTCGATACCGACACCGTGACGCACGATCTGAAACGTCACTTGGCTCAAAAGCTCGGCGACGCGGCGTGTGACCGCTACTTCGAGCTGTTCGAGAGCCTCCGCCATGAGCTTGGCTACGCCGACTACCTGGGCACCCTGCAACGCTTTCGCCTCGAGCATCCGCACATGCGGGGGCTCCTTACCGTTTCGGACTTCCTGATCGACTACCCCTTTCCCCAGCGGCTTTTTCCCGGCACGTTGACCGCCCTGACGCATCTGCGAGGGTTCGGCGAAACGGTCATCCTCTCGGACGGCGACGTCGTCTTTCAGCCTCATAAAATTCGCCGCGCCGGGCTCGAGCGGGCGGTTGGCGGCAACGTCCTTATCTATATCCACAAGGAACTCGAGCTCGCCGACGTCGCGCGGCTCTACCCGGCAACACATTACGTCACGATCGACGACAAACTGCGGCTCCTGAGTCGTATCAAGGCAGCTTGGGCAGACAGGGTCACGACGGTTTTCGTGAGGCAGGGTCACTACGCCCACGACCCTGCCGAAACGGGTCCCTACCCTGACGCCGATGTGACCCTGGAAAGTATCGGAGACGTGGTGGAGTTGCCCCTCGAGGCGTTTCTGGGCGTGGCGGGTCAGCGCTCGAGTAACGGCTCCGCGACGCCCAGGTGATCGAGAATGATGCCGAACACATCCGTGGCTCGGAGGTTGTCGCGGTTTATGTGCCGGGTCTGCTTGGTAATAAAGACCGGCGCCTTGGCTGGCGTGCGGCTGCGCAGACCGTGCGAGCCCTTGACCAGCGTGGCGTCGAGCCCGATCACGTCCATCAGGTAGCGAAAGCCGAGCTTCTTTTTGGCGAGAATACCCGCCGCCTTGAGTTTAGGGAAGCTGAGTTCGGGATTCATAAAGAGTTCGACCGGATCGTAGCCGGGTTTCTTGTGAATCTCGACGGTGCGGGCAAAATCCGGGGCCTTATGATCGTCGAGCCAGTAGTAGTAGGTAAACCAGGCGTCCGGTTCAGCGAGCACAACGAGGTCGCCCGACCGGGGATGCTCGAGCCCGTAGCGGCGCTGCCCTTGCCGGTCGAGCACTTCGCCCACGCCGGGTGTCGCCTCGAGCAGTGACCGTACAGCGCCGAGTCTATCGGGGTTATTCACATACACGTGCGCGATCTGGTGGTCGGCAACGGCAAAGGCCTCACTCATGCCGTAGTTCAGGAGCTCGAGGCCAAGTTCCTCACGGATGCTCAGGTAGCCACTCTCGCGCAGCACGCGGTTGAGGTGGATGGGCCTCGAGACGTAGTCGATACCGTACTCGGAGACGAGCGTCACCTGGGCACCACGGCCCTCGAAAAAGTCGATGAGATCACCCGTCACCGCGTCGATCTCCCGCAGATCGCTCGCCACCTTGCCAAGGTCTGGCCCGTGGCGCTGCAAGCCGTAATCGAGATGCGGCAGATAGACGAGTGTAAGCGTAGGGCTGTAACGCGACTCGATCAGCTTAGCCGCGTCGGCGATGTAGCGGCTACCCCGGATATTGCTATTGGGTCCCCAAAAATTAAAGAGTGGAAACTCACCAAGTTCACCGACGAGTTCTCCGCGCAGGTCGTGCGGCCAGGCGTAGATGTCGGGCAACTTGCGCCCGTCCGACAGGTACATAGGCCGCTCGATCACCGTGTAGTCCGCCGACGAATAGGTCGCGTAGCGCCAGTGCAGGTTGGCTACTGTAAAACCCGGATCGAAGGCGCGCGCCACATCCCAGATGCGGGGCCGCTGAATGAGACGGTCCGAACGGTGCCAAAAGCGCACGTCGCACTCGTCGCGGAAGTACCAGCCGTTGCCGACAATGCCGTGCTCGTTCGGGAGCGTACCCGTCAAGTAGGTGGCGTGGGCGCTGCTCGTGACCGCCGGGACGACTTCCTCGAGCGTCCTCACGCGCCCGGCCTCGGCAAACGCCCGGATTCTGGGTGTGTGTTCGCCGATCAGTTCCGGGGTCAGCCCGACGACGTTAAGGACGGCGGTTTTTTGGGTCTTTTGCATAGGGCTCCTCGAGCCCATGATAGGTCAGGTCCCGCGAATGTAGCGTTGCAGAAAGATCGTCAGGGCAAAAGCTACCAGCGCCCACACGACACCTCCCGTTGTACCGAAAAGCATCACGACGAGCGCGTCGAGGAGCGACACCCCGGCGATAAGCTGCCCGATGGCGCGACCTACGTGCCGTGTCAGGTAGACAAAAGACACGCTGTACGTGACCCATAAGGCAAATGCGAGCGGTAGCCAGAACTGCAGCCAGGGCAGTGAAACGCTCCCCACGAGGGCAGGAAGCAACACAAGGGCGGCGGGCCAGTAATCCGTCAGCGACCTCGTTTCTGTCTTGGCGATATAGGTCAACCCGACGATATAGAGTCCCATGAGAAGCGTCCAGAAAAGGAACGGGAAAGTCACCGAGGGGGCAAAGCTCACGAACGCCGTAACATAGACCATCACACGCGTGCTCGCCATGAGGACCGGACTCAGGGGATTGGTCTTGTGCCAAGCGTCATAAAGGACGATGAGGCCGACCAGCACGAGCCCACCCACCAGTGCGGCGAACCCGACGAGCGCGAGTAGAAACGTTCCGAGGCTAAAGAGCGCTACCGTCACCACGAGCGCCTCGGACACGCTCACACGCCCGGACGGGAGAGGGCGCTCGGGACGGTCGCGTGCGTCGATCGTCTTATCGAAGAGGTCGTTCAGGTACATGCCGGCGGTGTAGTAGAGCACCATCGCAAGTGCGAGCAGGATACAATCGCCAAGAGGGGTATAGGCAGGGCGCAACGCACCCGCTAAGGCGGCACCGGCGAGGACGTTGCTGACTACCGTCGGTGCGTTAGACAGGCGGGCCAGCGCAAGGTGCGCAGCAGCTCGCGCGCGCAGCGTGGAAGGCCCGGGAAAGGCTTCGTTCATAGTTCAATCACATCATCTTTCGTTCCACCCTACAAGACATAAACCTTCAAGGCTTGACTTTTCGATGCATCAGTCGGATCACTTGCCCAGTGTTCCTTGGCTACTGCAACGACATCCAGATCATTTCTTAAGACAGCTTCCCTTCAGTACCGGATAATGTCTACTTGTTATATGCCAACATAGGTGTAGGGCACGGGCAGAATTACATCGCTTCGCACTCAAAACCTCTCCTAATCTTTCTGATTCAAGGTGATATCATATATCGACCCCTAATCCCCGCGGTCCGCCGGCACCTTTAGTGTCTCACCGACGTCCATTCGGCAGTTGCACGAGAGATCCCTAGGCACCTAGTCCAACACATCGCATCTGCAATAGCACAGAATCACATCTAAGAAACACGGAACGGGTTATGGACGAGCCGTGGGAGCTGCTCGGATATACCCAGGCTCAGTGTGGCGCAGGAGATGCTGCGGTCAGACTTTCTACCGCAACTCTGGGTGCTACCCGGGCCACGACATGTGCCTAGCCGCACGTTTGCAGCAGCTTAGTCAGCTCGAGCCTGCTACAGAGCAAGTAGCGACACCCGCTCAAGTCAAGCATCTTCACCGCCTTACTGTGCAGCTCCAGCAGGTAAGCACAAAATCCCTTACGGCCTCTTACCGACACGGAGCTGAGTGCTGGGAATTGCGAAGTTGAGTTTGGGTGAGCTAGGCAGTGAATTCCTGAGAGCCGAGTGTGAGTAATCATCGCGCCCAAGCCATTCGCTCATGGAAAGTACTACAAGGCCGTACCGAGAGACAGGCGGGGTGTAGACGC
This sequence comes from Truepera sp., assembly GCA_048594695.1. Classification (GTDB taxonomy): domain Bacteria; phylum Deinococcota; class Deinococci; order Deinococcales; family Trueperaceae; genus Truepera. The sequence continues at coordinate 18,799 of JBMDWS010000116.1, forward strand.
TCGGATTACGACAGCATGTGGACTTCTGGAAAGCCTATGACGCTATTTTCTACACCAACAAGCTTCCATCATGTTGGTAAAGACTCACGGCAAACCAATCACATCGAACGTTTCAATAAAACCCTTCGTCAACGCTGCTCTCGTCTCGTCAGAAAA
>JBMDWS010000117.1:0-9480 GCA_048594695.1 Truepera sp.
AATCTGGGTCCGCTCGCGATTAGCTCGTCGATCCAGCAGGAAAACTGGGGCTCGTACTCGCGCGGGCTTCAGAGTGGTACCTACGACCTGGCGATCTCCTGGCGCTGGGGCAACGGCTCGACGCCCTACTACCTCTACAACCGCTCGCTCTCGCCCGAGTTTTCGGCGGCGAGTATCGGTGAAATTGCCGACTCGAACTTCTCCCGTTTTACCGATAAGACCGTGACCCAGGCGCTGACGAAGTTTCGCGAGAGCAGCGATCAGGCGGTGCAGAAAGAGGCCATCAACCAGATCGCCCAGGTCGTCATCGATCAGGTGCCTTACGTGCCGCTCACCGACCGGGTCAACTTTTCGAACTTCAACCTCTCGACCTTTACCGGCTGGCCCTCGCCCGAAAACCCCTATACCGATGGTGGCCCTGACGATTCGGTCGCTGGGCTCCTGATGTTCCGCGAGGTTCACCTCAAGTAACGACGCCAGAATCTTGGGCCGGAGGGTCTGTTCTTCCGGCCTAGCACCCTTTTGCCTGGAGGTCTGATGCGCTATCTTATTCGTCGACTCGGCTTGCTGCTCCTGACGGGCTGGGCCGCGCTGACGCTCAACTACATTCTGCCGCAACTCGTTCCAGGCGATCCCGTCAGCGTGATGCTGGCGCGTTATCAGGGACGGCTCTCGCCACAGGCCGCCGAGGCGCTGCGTGAAGCCTTCGGCCTGACCAGCGACAAGAGCTGGTTCGGTCAGTACCTCGACTACTGGAGGCGGATGCTGACCGGCGACTTCGGGTTGTCGCTCAACTTTTTCCCCGCACCTGTGAGCGACATCTTGGGTCAGGCAATTCCCTGGACGCTGGGCCTGGTGGGGGTCACCACGCTCCTATCTTTCATTCTGGGCACGCTGCTGGGAGTCTATTCCGGCTGGTGGCGTAACACGCCTTTTGGTGACGCGATGGTCATGGTGGCGCTCTTTTTGAACGGTGTGCCTTATTTTTGGTTTGCGCTGATCGTCCTTTACATATTTTCTTTCTTGCTCGGGTGGTTCCCGCTAAGTGGGGGGTACGGCACGACAGTGACCCGGGACGACACCCTGCCCTGGCTCCTGAGCGTTCTTTACCATAGCTTCTTGCCCGCGTTGACCATTATCGTGACCGCCACAGGCGGCTGGCTGCTGACTATGCGCAACAACCTCGTGGGTGTTCTGGGCGAGGATTACGTTGCTTTCGCCCGGGCCAAAGGTCTCCCACAACGCCGGGTCATGTTTCGCTACGCGGCTCGCAACGCCATCTTGCCAAGCTTTACGGCGTTTGCCATGGCGCTCGGTTTTGTGATCAGCGGTTCGCTGCTGACCGAGATCGTCTTTTCCTATCCGGGCCTTGGCTTTGCACTTTTACAGGCCGTAACCAGCCTCGACTATCCTCTCATGCAGGCGATCTTTCTCTTTATCACCCTAGCAGTACTCATCGCCAACTTTATTGCGGATATCGCCTACGCCTTTCTCGACCCACGGGTGCGGAGCGAAGGCACCTGATGAACTGGTCTCGACTCCTGCGCAATCCGAAGTCGCTTGTCGGCCTCTTGCTACTGCTCGCCTTCGTGCTTATCGCGCTGCTGGCTCCCGTGCTGGCTCCCTACTCGCCCAAAGACACGAGTTTCATCCCTTTCGATCCCGGGAGCCCCGAGCACCGTTTGGGAACAACGGCGCTCGGTGAGGACGTGCTCTCGCAGCTTATCTGGGGCACCCGCCTGTCGCTGCTGGTGGGGCTGGTCGCGGGAGCTATAGCGACGCTCGTGTCCGTAGTGATGGGGCTGGTGGCGGGCTACGCGGGTGGCGTGGTTGACGAAGTTCTCTCGACCGTGACCAATATCTTTTTGGTTATCCCTGGCCTGCCGCTTCTCATCATCATTGCGGCGTACGTCAACGTCGAGGGGGTCTTGCCGATCATCTTCGTAATCGCCTTTACCGGCTGGGCCTGGGGGGCGCGCGTCTTGAGGGCGCAGACCCTCAGCCTGCGCAACCGCGATTTCGTGCAGGCCGCCAAGGTTGTGGGCGAGGGTGGCGGGCGGATCGTCTTTGCGGAGATCTTGCCCAACATGCTCTCGCTGATCGCCGCCAATTTCTTCGGGGCGGCGCTATTTGCGGTACTGAGTGAAGCGGGGCTCGAGTTTCTCGGCCTCGGTGATGTGGGCATCGTCACCTGGGGAACGATGCTCTACTGGGCGCAGACAAACCAGGCCTTCTTGCTCAATCAGTGGTCCTGGATGATCGCGCCGGGCGTCTGTATTGCCCTCCTAGGCACCTCGTTCGCACTCCTGAATTTTGCCATCGACGAGATTGCCAACCCCAAGCTGCGTGCCCCGAAACCTGTAAAGGCGGCAAGAAGCGCGCGCACCGTCCAACCTTCTCGCCCGGCTCAAGATAGTGAGCGCGTGCTGGACGTCCAGAACCTCAGCGTGGGCTATGAGCTCGGTGAGAGCACTGTTCAGGCCGTCCGAAATGTGGACATGGCCCTGAGGCGCGGCGAATTTCTAGGTATCGCGGGAGAGTCGGGCTGTGGCAAATCGACGCTCGCTTTTGGAATCGCGCAGCTGTTACAGCCGCCGGGGCGCGTGCTGGAGGGCGAGGTCTGGCTCGGGGACACAAACCTCGTGGGGCTGAGTGCCCCCGTCCTGCGTCACCTCCGCTGGCGCGACTTTTCGATCGTGTTTCAAGCCTCGATGAATGTTCTCAACCCGGTCATGAAGGTGCGTGAGCAAATCTACGACGCTATCTTGGCGCACCAACCCATGAATGCTGACGCGCTGGACACGCGGGCACGCGAGCTTTTCGCGCTCATCGATATAGACCCGCGTTACCTGGACGCTTACCCTCACCAGCTCTCGGGCGGCATGAAGCAGCGTGCTGTCATCGCTATCGCCCTGGCTCTCGAGCCTGACCTCATCATCATGGACGAGCCGACTACGGCCCTCGACGTGGTGGTCCAGCGCACCCTGCTGCAAGAGATCGATAGAATCCGCCGGGAGCTTGGGATCGCCATCATCTTCATTACCCACGACCTCTCACTTCTCGTTGAAATCAGCGACAGCGTGGCCATCATGTACGCGGGGAAGATCATCGAGCGCTCGCCGTCGCGTGGCCTCTATACCGCGCCGCTTCACCCCTACACGCAGGGGCTCATGCGCGCCTTTCCGCCGCTCGTAGGCGAGCGGGGGCGCCGGAGCGGGATCCCTGGAAAACCGCCCGAACTGCGCGACCCGCCTCCCGGATGCCCATTCTTCGCTCGCTGCCCGGTTCACATCGAGGGCCTTTGTGAAACCCTCACCCCGCCATTACAAGTCGTGATGCCCGACCATGAGGTGGCCTGTCACCTCTACGACGAAGCTCTACTCGCCGCGCACGGCAAAAGCAGCGTAGGCGTTCAGCCTGGGGAGCTGAGTGCATGACCCGGTCCCAATCCAGAAGCATCCCGGAACCCGTGTTCGTAACCGACGGATTAGAAAAGACTTTCAGTATTGGCGGTTTTTTTGGTTCAAAGCAAGTCCCAGCAGTTAGGGGTATAGATCTCACCATTGGTCACCGAGAAGTGCTGGGGCTTGTCGGCGAGTCAGGCTCGGGCAAGTCCACAGTGGCCCGCCTTATCGCCAAACTCTACGCGCCGAGCGGCGGGAGTATGAAACTTGCCGGGCAAGAGGTTGCGCCCGGCCTCCGGGGGCGCGAGCTGCTGGCCTACCGCAAGCGCGTGCAGATGATCTTTCAGGACCCCTTTTCGTCTCTGAACACGGTCTACCCAGTGAGTTACATCGTGCAGCGCCCGCTCCTTGTCCACGGCCAGGCAACTCGGAAAACGGCGCGTAATCAGGTTAAAGCGCTGCTCGAGCGCTGCGGGCTAAAACCCGCCGAACGCTACATCGACAAGTACCCCTATGAACTCTCCGGGGGCGAGCGTCAGCGTGTCGGCATTGCCCGGGCGCTTGCTGCCCAGCCCGAACTCATCCTGGCCGACGAGCCGACCTCGATGCTCGACGTGTCAATCCGCCTCGACATCATGAACCTGCTCCTAGACCTCAAGGAGCAAGAGGGGCTGTCGCTTCTCTTTATCACCCACGACCTCGCGGGCGCGCACTACATGAGCGACCGCATTGCCGTCATGTATGCCGGGCGGCTTATGGAAGTAGGGCCTTCTACCGCGCTCATCCGTGCGCCCAAGCATCCCTACACGCAGCTCCTCAAACGTGCCGCACCTAAACCCGAGACGGGGCTCGAGCCCGATACCATCCGTACCAAGGGCGAGGTGCCGGACCTCACCGCCCTGCCGCCCGGCTGCCCCTTCGAGCCGCGTTGCCCCTTTGCCCACGACCGCTGCCGGGAACGCCTGCCTGACCTCGTCGAGACCACCCCCGGTCACGCGGTCCGCTGCGTACTCTATTATCCGGAGGCTGCCGAAACACAACCCGAACGCGTGAGCGCCGTCGCTGAAGCCTCGCGGGCTTGACACCTTCTATGTCGACCTCTGAGAGGACCGCATGTCCGTCGTTTTGAGTCAACTCTTCGTCTATCCGGTCAAGTCATGTGCCGGAATCTCCCTCCCTGCTGCGCGGGTGGACACGCGCGGCCTCGAGTACGACCGCCGCTGGATGGTCGTGGAGCCTACGGGAATGTTAGTCACGCTACGCGAACGACCCGAACTCGCCCACGTCAGGACGACCCTCAGCGAGGACTGCCTGCGCCTCGACGCGCCGGGGATGCCACCCCTTGAGCTGCCCCGCTCCCCCACGACGGGGACGCCTACGCTAGCGATCATGTGGACAACGCCGGTAGACGCACGCGTGGTCGAGGCGGCGTCGGACTGGCTAAGCACGTTTTTGTCTGGAGAATACCGTCTTGTGTATATGCCCGACTCGAGCCACAGACCCTACCACGACCGTACCGATACGCCTCTCTCGTTTGTCGATGGTAACCCGCTTTCGCTCGTCTCCGAGGCGTCGTTGGCGGATTTGAACGAACGTCTGGCAGAACCTGTCGATCTGCGGCACTTCCGTCACAACCTCGTCGTCAGGGGGTGTGACGCGTACGCCGAAGATGCCTGGGAAACCGTCCAGATCGGCCCCTTGAAGCTCGAGCGGCTCGGCCCCTGCGTGCGCTGCATGCTTGTCAACGTCGATCCTGATAAGGCAGTGTATGGCCGCGAACCTCTGCGAACGCTTGCCCGCTACCGCCGTTTTGGTCAGGAAGTGCATTTCGGTGGGCTCTACCGCATCTCGAGCGGGGTTTCTAGCGTGGTTGCCTGTGGTGACGCCGTGACGTATGGGAGCCTCCGTGGCGCGGCTTAAGTGGGTCTACCTGGGTGGCGGCAGCACCCGCGCGCCCGGGACAATGGCCTCGTTCGTGGCTCAGGGCGAAAACTTCGATGGGTCTGAGGTCGTGCTCGTCGATCTCGACGGGGAGCGGCTCGAGCTTGTCGCCCGCCTCACTCGCAAACTGGCCGCGGCGCGCGGCATGGACCTGACGGTGCGCACCACCACCAAACGGGCCGAAGCCCTGCCGGACGCCGACGCGGTCCTCTCGAGCTTTCGCCCGGGCGGTTTCGACATGCGGTATTTGGACGAGAGTATCCCTCTCAAACACGGCGTTATCGGGCAGGAGACGCAAGGCCCCGGCGGGTTTTTTATGGCGCTGCGGTCGGTTGCGGTCATACGGCAACTTGTAGCGGAGATGGAGCGTCTCTGCCCTCAAGCGGTTCTCTTTAACTACACCAACCCCGTCAACATCGTGGCTGAGGCCGTCACGCATCACAGCGCTGTCCAGACCATCTCGCTGTGCGAAGGTCCGATTACCTTCCCCCGAGAGCTGGCGGCGGCAGCGGGGCTCGATCCTTCCAAGGTCGACGCGACGATGACCGGCCTGAACCATGCGTGCTGGAGCGTACGTCATCTCTACGAGGGCCAGAACATCATGCCCCTGATCCGCGAGGCGTATGAGCAACGAAGAGCCGAAGCCGAACGCGGCGACCCCCACTGGGCGCTCTGGTGGCTCGAGCTGGCGAGTACGATGGATAGCCTGCCTGCGTCCTACTTTCAGTATTACTACTATAAGGATCAGCGGCTGGCCGAACTGCAGACCAAGCCGACAACGCGGGCACAGGACATCCTGGCGGCGGTTCCCGCCTACTGGGAGCACTACGCAGAACAGCTCGAGAGCGAGACACCCAAACTCGACCCAGCGCGCTCGCGTGGTGGGATCCACGAGCTCGAGCTCGCCTTCGACGTCATGGACGCAATGTTCAATGACCGGCGGGAGGTCTGGCCGGTCAACGTCCCGAACCGGGGTGCGCTCCCTGACTTCTCCGATGATCTGGTTGTCGAAGTGCCTGCACTGATAGATGCCACGGGCGCGACGCCACTCGTTCAGCCAGCCCTGCCCCGTGCGGTGGTCGGGCTCGTCAGGCAGCTCGGCGAATATCAGGCACTGACGGCCCAAGCCGCATGGTGTGGCGACCGCCGAGAGGCGATCCGGGCGCTTGCCAGTCATCCTCTCATGCTGTCGCTTCCCAAAACGGAAGCCGTTTACAACGACATGGCCCACGCGATGAAGAACTTTCTCCCTGAACGTCTCTGGAGGGTATGACCCGATGTCAGAGGCGTATTTCCTTGGTGTGGACGCAGGCAATACGAAAACCGTCGCGCTGGTGGCGCGGGCCGACGGCGCGGTCCTTGGGTGGGGCCGCAGCGGCGGCGGTGACATTTATGTTTCAGAGGACGGGGCTACGGGAGCCGTGGCGGAGGCCGTCGCTCAGGCGCTCGAGGCAGCAAACCTCTGCGCCGCAGATTTGACGGCTTCTTGCCTCAGCCTGGTGGGTGCGGACTGGCCCGAAGACTTTAGTTTCTGGCAGCAAGAGGCTGAAAAACAGCAGTACGGTCGGAGGACCTTGGTCGTTAACGATGCCCTGGGAGCCCTACGTGCCGGAACCGCAGACGATGGCGTCGTCGTCGTCTGCGGGACAGGGGCGGCGATAGGCGCGCGTCACGGCAACGCAGTATGGCATTCATCCTTTTGGCAAGAACCGATGGGTGGCCATGAGTTGGGCGAGCGGGCTTTGCGGGCGGTCTATCGTGCGGAACTCGAGCTGGCACCGAAGACCCTGTTGACCGACTTGATCCTCGAATATTGTCACGCGCCGAGCGTTGAGAGTCTGCTGCATAGTATGACGGCGCGGCGGGCGCGTATGCGCTCTCGGTTCACAGGCTTGTCGCGTCTCCTGCTGGACGCCGCAGCGTTGGGCGACGAAGTCGCCCTCGGTGAAGTGGCGCGCGCGGCCAGGATTTTGGGAGATTATGCCTGGGTAGGAGCTTGCAAGGTAGGTTTGGCCCAAAAACCCTTCTCGCTCCTCTTGGGTGGCGGCGTCCTGCGGCACGAGAGCGCCATCATGAGAGAATCGATAGCCGCGTACGTCAAGGTAAGGTTGACCCAGGCGAGATGCCTGCAGACCCCCTTCGAGCCGGTCGTCGGGGCACTGCTGCTGGCGCTCGAGTCCTACTCGAGCGTTCCCGTGACCGACTACAGAGCTCTCAGGCGAAGTTTGCCCCAGGCAGACTTTTTCGCCACTTGAAGAGTCGCGTTTTGGAGGACGACATGCTGAGATATTTCCCTTTCGGCGAGGCGTTTGAGGCAGGAATGGGAGGACGCGCGCTGGGCCCGAGCGACGCTCTTATCGACATCGACGAAGCGCATTATGTCAAGGAAGTTGGCCTGAAGCGGGAGCTGCTTCAGACGCCAGGCGAATACTTTAGTGGCGGTGAGGCGCTACTGCGTGCGCAGTGGGAGGTGCTGGAGCGGGTTGCCCAAGATCTGACCCGGCATTATCCTCAACATTTCTGTTCTCAGCGTGATGGGAAAAGGGTGTACTGGGAAAACCGCCTGCTGGGCGAAACGGTTACGTTTACGCTCGGAGACGAAGATACGCTACCGCTCGAGCCACTCGATTGGATAGGGCGGCAGGTTCAGGAAGACCTGGTGCTCGTCAGCGCGGACGCTGAGGCCATTTTCGTAAGTGGCCAGCTCTGTTTTCCCAACGGCTGGGATATCCGTGACCGCCTGGGCAAATCTTTTATGGGTGTCCACGCCCGCACGCCGCAGACGACTATGCCTTCAGTTCATGCTGGAGCAAAGCTCCTGAGCACGATGAAGCCGGGAAAAACGATCTGGCGGATGAGCTGGAACTTCAAGCTAACCGATCAGCTCGATCTTTCGACCAAACATAAACCTCGCTACAAAGCCGATTTCGCGCGGCGTGCGCCTACATTGACACCCGAAGCGGTCGGTCAGGAAGTCTATATACGGATTGAACGCCAAACCTTTACACGCCTTTTGAGAGAGCCCTATGTGCTTTTTGGTATTCATACCTACAACGGATTACTTAAAGATGAGACGCGCGAGCCTGCTCGAGCACGACAGATCCTCAACGTTATTCGTGGAGCACCGGAAGACGTCAAGCGCTACAAAGCCATCACCCCTATCGAGGCCGTTCTGACTTCCTATCTAGATCAACGCTCTAAACAGTAAGGAATGGTGTAGGGCGCATGTTTGCCGTCAAGTTTGTTTTCCGACCTAATTCCGCTCCAAGCGTTTATTCGCGTTAATCTTGTTCTGGGCAACATTTCGCTCGTCTTTCTTTCGATTTTCTGCTGGCGACGGTCAAAAGGATGAGAATCAATCTCAAAAATAGCGTGGGAGTAGTTCGATGCAGCCGGGCTTAGGGAAGCCGAAGACGTTTTTCGGGTAGCGCGCGCAAGAGAATAACCAAGTGAATGAAGCTAACTGATAAGCAAAAAGACGCTCGATCTTCCATCTGTCGTTGTGGCGGCGTCAGTTACAATCATCTTAAGTTTTGGATTTGACCTCGGCGATGTGACTTTCAAAAACCGAGAGAGCATAAGCCCTATCCGCGAAGCAGTGGTCGACGGTTTTGCGCCAGATGAGCGTGTTAACCATCCGAATAAACCGCTGCAAACGAGCAGCGGCGCTAAAGATTTCGGGGAGCCCATCCTGCTCCGACGGTAAATGGTATCGGTGACGCTCCTGTACCCCGCCTCGGGTTCACGAACACTCAACAGCACCTTGGCGTCCGGAAAGCGCGCCATTAGCTTCCTTCCTCATAGGAAGCGCAGTCGGGCCAATTCACAGTAGCCTGGTACCCCCTGAGGAGGGAGTCCCAGTCGACGAGATTGCCGTCTACGGTCGCTTGCCAGAGCCAGATGTGCTCGGGGTGGCCGAAAACTTCTTGCATGTGGTGACACGGGTCGAAGCCGAGCTGCTCGGGGGCGGCCTTGACTGAGGCTGTGCCAGTACGGCCGAAGCTCATACCTATGAGTTTCAAAGCCATACGGACTGGCAGTAACTTGGTTGAGCTAGTGTGAACATAACTCCTGTCTTTCTCGGTTTCTCCGACCGTAGCGTAACGCGGTACCGTCAACAACCGTTGAGCTCCTC
>JBMDWS010000118.1:0-3566 GCA_048594695.1 Truepera sp.
CGAGTCCGCGTCGTCGAGCTCGAGCTTGCGGCTCTCGTAGAGTTCCGGGGCGTCCACACCGATAAGCCGCACCCGCTCCTCGTCACCGTTGAGAAGAATCTCGAGCGTGTCGCCATCAGTGACTTCTGTAACCTCGACAGGACCGAGAATGCCCTCCGGCACGGAGGCGCCGGGGCTCGAGACTTCGGTGGCCTGAACGCGACCCGATGTGCCCACCACCTGGCGACTGAGCGTTGTCGCCAGCTCGTTTAGAAACGGCACGCGGTCGCCAAAAAGTGTCGCTGCCCCGATAACGGCAAGGGCAGCGAGAGAGAGGATCATCCGGCGGTTCATGCGCCTACTCTACCTCGCAAGGCGCTAGACGGCCTCGACCTCTTCAGGCGCTGGCGCGGCGGCCCTCACCTCGTCCACAATGTGCTCGGCAAACGCTGCCGCCCGCCTCGGGTGAAGCCCGGTGTAGATGCGCTGCTCTTGCCCTGGCAGCTTAAGCAGCAGGTTGCAGCCCTGCTTGCACAGATCGAAGCACTCGTGCCGGGTGACAAACGCCTCTTGGCCCTGTTCCGCGAAGGCTTGAAGCAGCGCCCCCGAGAGTTCTGCCGCACCGCGCCGCGCACACTTCTTGCCGTGACAGACGTGCACAACCAGCTTGCTGGGGGCTTTTTCATGCGTTTCGTTCACAGTTTCACGCTATCACCCGTGCCCACACCGCCATGTCGCACTTGACAAAGATAACGGCGTTAACTAGAATTACACCATCATGCCACTTACCCGAAGCGAACGTCTCAAAGCGCAGAGTGCCGAGCGCCGCGAAAAGCAGAAGCTCGAGCTGCGTGCGCGCATTCTGGAGGCGGCGACCGAGCTGTTTTTAGCCCACGGCTATAGCGGCTTTTCGCTTCGTCAGGTCGCTGAACGCATCGGTTACTCGCCGACGACGGTCTACCTCTACTTCGAGAACAAGGAGGATCTGCTCTTTGAGGTGCTGCTCGAGGGTTTCGAGCAGTTCGGCACCCTTATGAAAGATGCCTACGACAGCGATCCCGACCCACTCAACAAGATCACCGCGATGGGGCGTGCCTACATCGCTTTCGGCGTTGCGCGTCCGGCACACTACCGCCTGATGTTTATGGAGCGTGGCGACTTTTTACTGCGGGAGAACCCCAGGGACCAGCGCTCGACGCTCGATTCTTTCGATTACCTCGCCCGGGCAGTACACGAAGCGCACGCGGCTGGACTGCTTCGTCCTGGTGATCCCATGGAGCACGTCTACTCGCTCTGGGCCGGGGTTCACGGCCTCACGGCGCTGTTTGTTTCTATGCCGATGCCCAGCCCACCCGACCTTCAGATTCAGACCGATCACTTGCTTGGGGTGCTCTCCCGGGGATTCGCCCTTCCCCCTGAAGCCTGACAGTCCGTCAGAGAAAGGAAAGCCAGACGTCCGCTGTACCCATTCCAATCCCTCAAGGTTAACAGTGTTAAGCACATACCCAAGGAGGAAACGATGCTCGCCTCGACCTTCCGTAGACTCTGGCAAACCCACGCACCGCTCACTCTCTCCGGCTTCATCATCGCCTTTTTGACCCTATTCTTTATCCTTGGAGCCTTTACCGACCCACGCGTCATCGCGGGCGCACCCGCCTGGCTCAAACCGATCAAGTTCGGAATATCCATAACGCTCTACACGCTCACGCTGACGTGGCTGCTGGGTTTTATACGGGCGCGGCGCTGGCTCGTCGGGCTACTCGGCTGGGTGGTGGTGCTGACGCTCGGGCTCGAGATCATCGTCATCGTCACGCAGGTTCTGCGCGGCACTACAAGCCACTTCAACGTATCTAGTCCTCTCGACGGGGCCATGTGGATGGCTATGGGCGTCGCTATCGCTATGCTGTGGCTCGCTAACCTCGTGATTGCAGGGCTGGTGCTCTTTCAGCCGTTTGACAATCCAGCCTTTGCCTGGGCCGTGCGCTTTGGTGTGATCATTACCGTTATCGGCATGGCGCTGGGTTTTTTAATGACGGACCCCACAGCGCAGCAGATGGCGGATATGCGAGCGGGTGGTCCGGGTGACATCATCGGGGCGCATACCGTAGGCATAGCCGACGGCGGGCCGGGCCTGCCGCTGGTCGGCTGGAGCACGGTAGGCGGCGATCTCCGAATCCCTCACTTTATCGGGATGCACGCCTTGCAGGTCATCCCCTTTCTGGGCTGGTTGATCTCACGGCGGCGGCAGTGGTCCATGAAAACCCGCGTGTCCCTTGTGAGTATCCTTAGCGGCTTCTATCTCGGCGTAACAGCGCTCCTGACGATGCAGGCGCTCAGGGCGCAGCCCCTTATTCACCCGGACGCACTCACGCTGGGCCTCTTCGCAGCGCTCGTCGTCGCCGCCAGCCTCGCTGCCTGGCTGGTAACACGCGGTAATACCCCCAGTACCCCGGAGGCTTCCTATGCTTGAACTCTCGAGCAGCTCGAGGCTCGTCCTTGGCCTTAGCCTCATCCTGATTCCAACCATCGCCTACGGCGGCGTTTCGATCCTGCAGATGCTCCTCGGGCGCATCCCCGGCTACCACGAAAATCCGCTTCGCAAAGCCTTTTTCCGGGCCGGTCACGCCCACGCTGGCGTGCTGACACTGGTTGCACTGATCGGCATTACCCTTACCGACAGCACCAATCTGCCCGAAGGGCTGCAGGCGCTGGTGCGCTGGTGCCTTTTCGCCACCCCGCTACTTGTCTCTGCCGGTTTCTTCCTGTCGGTGCTACCCCTCAAGGCCGAACGCCCCGGTCCCCTTATCGCACTCCTCTATGCGGGCATCCTGACACTCACTGTCGGTACGCTAACCCTCGGCGTCGGACTCCTGCGGTCTCTCTAAGGAGCTTTGTATGGCACAGGTCTTCTCCCTCAGCTTCCTGCTCGTCGCCCCGTTCTGGCTCCTGATGGTCTTTGTGCCCGGCTGGCGCTGGACAAAACGGATCATTGGCTCGGTCTGGATCGCGGCCCCGGCAGCACTCCTCTACACCGTTCTGGTCCTGCCGCAGTTCGGCAGCGTGTTCAGCGCAGTAGCGCAACCGGACTTGCCAGGCATCATGGCACTTCTCGGTACACCCGCCGGGACCACCATCGGCTGGGTGCACTTCCTGGCCTTCGACCTCTTCGTCGGGCGCTGGATCTATCTGGATAGCCGTGCGCGTGGCCTTAACCCCTGGCTCGTGGGTCCGGTGCTCATCTTCACGCTGCTCCTCGCGCCGATGGGCTTTCTTCTCTACCTGCTCGTCCGCAACTTGCGGGCTGCGCCAGAGGAAGCACTGACCGAGACAAATTTATGATGTCGCTTGTCGTTCTGCTTGGTGTAACGTTATTGGGCCGCGCTGTCGGCGTCGTCTGGGACGGGTCGGACACGTGGTTGGAGGCTGTTCGGATCGGCCTTGCCGCTATGTTTGTCATTACGGGCCTGTCCCACTTTTCGTCCCGGATGCGCCCGGACTTTATCCGCATGGTGCCGCCGCTTTTCCCGGCACCCGCCGCTCTGGTCACGTTGACGGGGGTGCTCGAGTTCCTCGGCGCTATGGGGATC
>JBMDWS010000119.1:0-5639 GCA_048594695.1 Truepera sp.
CGAACTCGACGCTTCGACCGATAATCTGCGCCTGCTAGCCAAAGCTCTGATCGGGGTACGGCCCAACTACGACTTTATCGTGGTCGACGCGCCGCCTTCGATCGGCGCACTGACGCTTAACGCACTTGTCGCGGCTGATCAACTCATTATCCCGCTGCAGACCGAGTATTACGCGCTTGAGGGCATTGCCGGGATGATGGAAACGGTCGAGCGGTTACAGGACTCGCTCAACACCGAACTCAGGATTCTGGGAATTTTACTTACCATGTTCGACAGTCGCACGCGTCTATCGCAAGAGGTCGAGGACAATGTTCGCCAGCATTTTGGTGATCAGGTTTTTCGCGCAGTCATCCCGCGCAATGTCCGTCTTGCCGAAGCGCCGTCGTATGGTCAACCGATCTTTGCGTACGCGCCAACCTCGTCCGGGGCCCAGGCCTATCGGGAGCTCGCGCAGGAGGTTATTGAACGTGCCAGCCAAGCGTAGTTTGGGACGCGGTCTCGACGCCCTTCTTCCGAAAATAGAAAAGGAAAGCGGTGTCGAGCAAGTCGCGGTAACGGAACTGAGTGTTTCGGTATATCAGCCGCGCAAGAGGCTTGATCCAGAGGGAATTGCCGAACTCACACGGTCTGTAGCGCAAAAGGGAATCTTGCAGCCACTTCTGGTACGTCCAGCAGAAAAAGGCTACGAGATCGTGGCGGGGGAGAGGCGTTTCCGGGCAGCGCAGCAAGCGGGTCTAAGCTCTGTACCTGTCGTTATTAAAAGTTTGAGTGACCGTGAGACGCTCGAGATTGCCCTCATCGAAAACGTGCAGCGTGAAGACCTGAGCGCTGTGGAGGAGGCCAGGGCTTTTCGGCAACTTCTCGATTTTGGTCTTAGCCAAGAAGAGGTTGCAGACGCCGTGGGTAAGAGCCGGAGCGCTGTAGCAAATACCCTGCGCCTCCTACACCTGGATGATGAGGCGCTGCGGGCACTGGACGAGGGTGAGATCACAGCGGGGCACGCCCGCGCAGTGCTGGCCCAACCTGAGGAGGACCGTGCCTGGGCGCTGGAGCAGATCCTCGAGAAGGGATTGTCGGTGAGGCAAGCCGAGGGTCTGCAGCGAGCAAAAGATGCCGTGGTTCAGGAAAAACCATCTCTAGCGCTAGAGCAAAGTGCGCTCGAGTTGAACTTGTCGCGAGTAATCGGTACCAAAGTCAGAATTTCGGGGCAGAAGAAGGGAAAGATCGAGCTACACTTTGCTTCGCGTGATGAACTCGAGCGCCTTCTTGAACTGCTCAACTATCAATCTTGAATGTTTCACGTGAAACACTTGCTGTTCAAGCTGTACCACCCGACCTGAGTGATTCCATCGGTATTCAAGCCATGCTCTATACACCCTCGGTGACCGTACGCTGAGGGTGTTAGCATGCAAACGCTTGAAAGGACGGTCGATATTGTGAAACAGCCCGTAAGAGTTGCAGTTACCGGGGCCGCAGGACAGATTGGCTATTCGCTCCTGTTTCGTATTGCTGCTGGGGAGATGCTGGGGCGCGATCAACCCGTTATTCTGCAGTTGCTCGAGATCACCCCTGCACTCAAAGCCCTACAAGGCGTCGTGATGGAGCTCAACGACGCAGCGTTTTCTCTGCTTCATGGCGTAGTTACCTCTGATGATGCAAATGTTGCCTTCGAGGACGCCGATCATGCGCTACTCGTCGGCTCACGCCCTCGTGGCCCAGGGATGGAGCGTGGCGATCTGCTCGAGGCCAACGGCGCTATCTTTACCAAGCAGGGGAGAGCCCTCAACGATGTGGCAAGCCGTGACGTCAAAGTCCTGGTTGTCGGTAATCCGGCTAACACCAATGCGCTTATCGCCATGAGCAATGCGCCCGATTTACGTCCGGAGCAGTTCAGCGCCATGACGCGGCTCGACCATAACCGCGCGGTCGCACAGCTTGCAGAGAAAACAGGCAGCCCGGTAGCGGACATTTCAGGTGTGATGATCTGGGGAAACCACTCGAGTACCCAAGTACCTGATCTGAGCCACGCCAAGGTGGGCACCAAAGCTGCATACGACTTGGTTGACGAGACTTGGTTTCGTGAGAGTTTTATCCCTACGGTGCAACAACGCGGTGCTGCCATCATCGAAGCGCGGGGTGCGTCTTCCGCTGCGTCTGCGGCCTCCGCCGCGATCGACCATATGCGTGACTGGGTCCAGGGAACTTCGGAAGGGCAGTGGACAAGTATGGCGATTCCCAGTCGAGGCGACTACGGGATCTCTGAAGGGATCATGTATTCCTTCCCGGTAACTACCAAAAACGGTGAGGTCAGCGTCGTGACCGGGCTCAATAACGATGCGTTCATCGCCGAAAAAATGAAAGCAAGCGAAAGGGAGCTGCTCGAGGAGCGTGCGGCAGTCGAGCATCTGCTCTAGCGCGGTCCAAAGACGTTTGAAATCAAGGTGTACGCGGCGAAATCACGGGGGCGCGGATGGGTGTGCTAAACTAAGCACCACGCGCCCAAGTCGCGAGCTGGGCGATGAACGAGGCCAATGGTGACGAAGCAAGATGAGACACTGAGAGAGGTTCTGCAGGCTCACGGGCTGCGCTATAGCAGACCGCGGCAGACCATCTTGAACTTTTTCGGTGAGCGGGATACGCACGTGAGTGCCGAGGACCTATATCTCGAGCTCAAAACGCGCGGTGAGAACCTCAGTTTGTCTACGGTTTACCTCAACCTCGGTGTCCTCAAGCAGGCGGGGTTAGTACGTGAGTTTAGTGGTATCGGCGGCGAAGCGCTCTACGACTCCAATGTGGGGCCGCATCATCACCTCATCTGTACCGGCTGTGGCGCAGTTCTGGACGTTCCAGAAGTCCAGATCGGTGAGGCTACGGTCACCGATCTTTTGAAGACCCACGCGCAATCGTCTTCAGGCTGGCAGGTCGGCGAGCCGAGCATCGATCTTCATGGCCTCTGTCCCGACTGCCAAAAAAAGACCTGACGCAATCTGTACCGCGTTTAATCCGTAGCTCCACGAGCTTTTAGCAAGACTGTAATTCAACCTTTATAACCGACTATCTAACTAGGAATTAAAGCCGTCCTGAACGCGTCTCTGCCCTTGTACCCTCTCCTCTCAGATGTTAAAATTATAAGCAGGTTGTGAAAAGCTGCACGAGTAAACTTATCGTTTTCTGGCAACGCTTGAGAGGAGCTTATAGACCTTGTACTTGACCTTGCTGATGATGTTTCTGGCGGCCGGTCTGATCGGAGCCTTAGCGCTCGTGGTCGGTGGCGTGCTCGGACCAAAAAAGGGCACGGAGGCCAAACTCGCGGCCTATGAATCCGGGATTCCGGCAGCCTCGAGCGCCCGTGAGCGCTTTCCGGTCCATTTCTATCTGGTTGCCATGCTCTTTATCGTCTTCGATATCGAGACGGCCTTCTTCTACCCGCTCGCCGTGCACTTCAAGGCGCAACCCGAATTTCTCTTTGTCCAAGGGATTATTTTTGTTGCCGTTCTGGCGGTAGGCTACGTCTACGTTCTTCGCAAAGGTGTGCTGCACTGGCGTTAGCAGCCTGGGAGTTGGTATGGCATTAAAGGATCTCTTTACCCATGACGTTCAGGAGCTCGAGAACGAGGGCATCCTATTCACCACACTCGAAAAACTCGTTGCTTGGGGCCGCAGCAACAGCCTCTGGCCCGTTACCTTCGGCCTCGCTTGCTGCGCGATCGAGATGATGCAGTCGACAAACTCGCGCAATGACCTTGCCCGCTTCGGTTCGGAGGTTTTTCGCGCCTCGCCACGTCAAGCTGATGTGATGATCGTCGCGGGCCGCCTTTCGAAAAAGATGGCACCTGTGCTGCGGCGCGTTTACGACCAGATGCCCGACCCCAAGTGGGTCATTTCGATGGGAGCCTGCGCCTCGTCGGGCGGCATGTTCAACAATTACGCCATTGTCCAGAACGTCGATACCGTGGTGCCTGTCGACATTTTTGTACCCGGTTGCCCACCCCGCCCCGAGGCGCTCGTCTACGCCGTGATGCAGCTCCAGAAAAAAGTGCGCGGTGAAGCGTTCGACAGCACCGGCACTGAACTGCCGATGGTGCAGGGGTGGCGTCGGTGAGTCTGGTAGGGGAGACGTTAGACGCGCTCGTCGGTGCGGGCGGCACCGCCAGCGAATTCAAGGGTATGCAGAGCGTCACCATCGAAAAGGCGCAACTTGTCGAGGCCATCCGCGGGGCCAAAGCGCGGGGTTTTGAGATGATCTCGGACATTTTCGGCATCGACTACCTGACCTACCCCGGGCACCAGGGGAAGCGGTTTACTGTCGTCTATAACCTCTACAGCGTGTCGCACAACGCGCGCATCTTTATCCGGGTAAATCTGGACGAGGACGAGACCCTGCCGACCATTACAGGCCTCTGGCGCGGCTCGAGCTTCATGGAACGCGAAGTCTACGACATGTTCGGTGTCGAGTTCGAGGGTCACCCCGACCTGCGCAAGCTCATCACGCCCGAAGACCTGGACGGTCATCCGCACCGCAAGGATTTTCCGCTAGGGGAGACCCCGACGCTCTTTAACGAGGGACGCTTTATCGACCCAGCAGCGTTCCGTGCGGGCATGACCGGTCAGTCTGCTGGCCTCTCGGGTTGGCGCGGTGGTGCACGTAAAGGCGTAAGCAGCCGCACGCTTGGCGGCACACAGGTCAAAACCGAGCCCGAGATTCACGAAAAAACGGGGGAGGGGGGCAAATGACTATCGGACAAGCGGGAGCTGTGCCGGGTGCGACGGTTCAGGAAACGGGGCAGGATTTTCAGACCAAGTACATGCGGATCAACGTCGGGCCGCAGCACCCCTCGACGCACGGCGTGTTGCGCCTCGTAGTCGATCTTGACGGTGAGCGCGTGGCCAAGATCGTGCCACAGATCGGCTATCTCCATACCGGTTTCGAGAAGACTATGGAGAACCGCACCTATCAGCAGGGCGTGACCTACTCGAACCGGATGGACTACCTCCACGGCTTCGGACACGACCTAGCCTATGTGCTGTCGGCGGAAAAACTCATCGACGCCAAGGTGCCCGTGCGGGCCGAGCGCATCCGTGTCATTTTGAATGAGCTGAACCGCATCGCCTCGCACCTCGTCTTTTTCGGGACGGGTATTCTCGACATGGGTGCGCTGACGCTCTTCTTTTACACCATGCGCGAGCGCGAGCGGATCCTCGACCTCTTCGAGATGGTCTGCGGTGTGCGGATGAATTACGGCTATTTCCGCGTCGGTGGTCTTTCGCGGGATCTGCCCGATGGCTTCGAAGCGGCGGCGAGCGCGTTTGTCAAAGAGTTCCCTCAAATGATGAAGCAGTACGCGACGATGTTCGCCAAAAACGATATCTTCGTGAACCGCACCAAAGGGGTCGGCGTCATCTCCAAAGAGACGGCGCTCGATTATGGCCTCACCGGGCCGAGTCTGCGGGCGTCGGGCGTACCACTAGACTTTCGTAAGGCGCAACCCTACAGCGGCTACGCCGACTACGATTTCGACGTGCCGACGAGCGACGTAGGCGACGCTTACACCCGCTTTATGATGCGCTTTTACGAGATGGAGGAGAGTCTCAAGATTATCGAGCAGGCGCTCGATCGGCTCGAGCCCGGCCCCATCCGC
>JBMDWS010000012.1:0-8315 GCA_048594695.1 Truepera sp.
GGATCGCCCGGCTGCCTGCCGTCTCATCTTTTAAAGACTGTACGCGGTATACCCTTCATGCAATCGTTCATACAGTATGGGCACTCTATGGTCTACTATTAAGTCCTATGAACAACCGAATGGAAGTCACGATCAGGCAACTCAACCGTGAGGGGATCTCGCCGAATCTGTGGCACAAGCTCAAGGAAGCCTATCGGCATGGCACAGACGTCGAAATGGAAGGGCACCGCTGGATTGTCACCGGCATTCAGCGCAGCATGCGAAATCAGGGCTCGAGCGCCACGGCTACGGTCAAGCGTAGCGACGTCAACTAAACCTTTTTCACACGTCGCGCCCCGCACTGCGGGGCCTTTTTTATGTCCTGGTTCGCTCTGATACGCAGCATCCCACTAGCGGACGCTGGCGCCATCTTCCACAAGATGTTCAGGGCAGTCCACGTCCGCCCCGATGCCAGCATGCGGCGTTACAAGCGCACGAACCGGAAGACCCAGAATCTGCCCGGCACGCGCCTCGATGGCCCGCAAACCGAGCTGTCCGACAAGCAGCCGCAAGATGAAGTCGAAGCCGAAGAGTCGCGCCAGTGCGAGCGGGTTCTTGCGGTCCTGATAGGCACGTTCGGCGAAGGGCAAAAGGACAGGTACCATCCGGGGCGAGAGGAGCATCATGTTGCCGCCGGTCACGCGCCCCTCCCGGAGCCGAACGAAGGTGCGTCGCTGACCAGGAAACTGTGCCTGGGCCGTCTCCTTACGAATGACCGGATAGGCCAGGTCCGCGCCCTGAGCCGCCCGCACGAAATCTGCGACCGCCTCGCTGCGCAGCCAAGGTAGATCGGCGGTCGTGACGAGCACGGAGGCCTGGGGCTCGAGCCCCAGCGCAGCCTCGAGCCCCAGGCTCAGACTCTCGATAAACGTCTCCCCTGCGGGGACGATCTGCGTAACGACTTCCGTAACGACCGGGGCCTTTTCGCCGACGTAGACGATATCTCCAATCGCCGGGCAACCGCGCAGCGCCTCCAGAACATATGCCACAAGTGGACGCCCGGCGTAGGGCACGAGCGCCTTGCTTGCGACCCCGGCATGCTGGGCCAACACGTCATGAGCGCCGCCTCCAAGGATGACGGCGCTCATGCTAGGTTCGGTGTCGAAATCTAGAGACATAAAAGGCGACTTTACCTGCAAACGGGGGCTCGAGGTGTCTCGAGCCCCCGGAAAACCCTCAGCGCCGCGACAGCGAAACGCCGACCGGCGTCGTTTGTCCGGGCGCGATGTTGAATTGCCCGACGTATGTGCTGTAGCCCGGCGCGACCACGGCGAGCTCGTGATTGCCGCTAGGAAGGTCGTCGAAGCGAACGATACCGGTACCGCTAGGTACTGTTCCCACCTGCTGCCCGTCGATAAAAACGATAGCCCCACCGATGTTGGCAGTCAGCTCGAGCGCCCCCGCCTGCGCCCGCAGCTCACCACTCACGACCTGATAGTTCGTTCCCTGCACGGTAAAACTCACGACGCTGTCAGTGTAGCCGGGCAACACGAAGCGCGCCTCGTGCGTCCCTTCGGCGAGCTGCAGGGTTCCGGTCGGGGTGGTCCCGACGAGCTGACCGTCCACGTAGACCTGTGCGCCCGTAGGGTTGCTCTCGAAGCCTACCGGACCGAGCCGAGGCCGAGCCGTCAGCGTCGCGGCAACCTCGTAGGTCTGCCCACCGGTCACGCTGGCGTTGACCTCGTAGCTATCGAAGCCGTCCTGCTCCACGTAGACGAGGTGGTTGCCCACCGTGGTGCCGTAACGTAGCGGTGCATAGCCGACGAAAGCGTTATCGATAAAAACTCGGGCTCCGGCGGGCTCCGACGTGACCGAGATGGTGCCGTACTGCGGCGCGGGCGGCGCGGAGCTGCCCACATAGAGGAGCGCTGTGTCCGACACCCAGTCCGCTTGGGGCAGCGGCTTGACGATGATTGATAGCGCCTGGGCAAAGCCCTCTTCACCGATCTGGCTCGAGGCGAAGTTGGGATCAGCCGCGAAGCTGGCGAGCGTGCTGGTGTCGAGCTGAGTCCGGCTGGCGACCGCGATCACCTTGTCGAGCCCTTCAGGCGCGTCGAGCTGAAAGGCGTAGGCTGCGCCCTGCGGCGGGAAGTACTTGGTCTCACCGGCCCGGACGAAGTTGTTTTGCCCGTCGGCGTCGTAGTTGTTCGGCAGGATCTGGTTGACCGTGCCGTCGCTGCGCACGTCGAAAAGGTAGACGTACGCGTCTTCGGACACGCGCACACCGACGGTAAGCTGCTCGCCAACCGCGTAGGTCGGGGTCGCGTTGCCGGTCGGGTCGCGGTCGACGAAGACCTCGACGCTGTAATCCGGAACCGGATTGACGACGATGGCTTGCGGGCTGAGGACCGCGCCCGCTTCCTGAGCGCTGGAGAGTGAAGCCGAAACCAAGAACAGAAGGGATAAAAGGCCGTACTTGAGGCGTGTCATGTTCATCCACTTCTCCTTTCTTGCTGCGAGCCTAGCACGCACCTCTAAAGATCGTGCGTGTGTGCCCCCTAAACACCTCTTCATCTTCATGAGAAACGATGGTGAAGGTGCGTGAGGATGGGCCTTTCTCCCCTCTTTAGACAGCCTTTAGCCAACCTTCACCTGCGCTTTAAGGCTAGCCCGCAAACTTGAGAGTGAGGTATGTTGCCCTGATGCCCTGCGAAAGACGTCACACACCCTAGGGAGACACCGATGCTAAGAAAAACTCTCGTTCTTGCTACGCTTTTAGCCCCCGCACTCTTGCCCACAGCCCTCGCGCAAGACCTCAGCGCCGAGGAGGTGCTGAATCGGCTCGAGGAGCGCAGCACCTCCCTGACCGACGCATACTTTTTGCTGACCGGGACGGTTTACGATTCGGACACGCAGGAGTACGCGCTCGAGGTCGACGTGCAGTTTATCCCCGGTGAGGAGCTGGCGCGCGCCGACATCTATCAGCCCGACGCGCTCGCCGACAACTTCATCATCGCCGACGGCGACACGGTCTACAACTACCTTTTCGTCACCAATCAGGTAACGATTCTCAGCGCCGATGACCCGCAGGCTTTGGGTGACCTGTTGCCCGAAAGTCAGGGCGCAGTCAACCTGACGCCCGACTTAGGCCGCTTTTTCAAGTCGGACAACTGGCAGCCTTCGGTCGAGGGCTACGAACAGACCGACGCAGGGCCGGTCTACCGGCTGCGCTTCGACAATGTGGACGAAAGCGCCAACCTCGATTACGTGGACGCCGTGGTGCTCGAAAACGAGTGGCTACCCGCGAGTATGACCTTCGTCCAGGCCGACGGCAGCCCGCTCGCCGAGCTGAACTTCAGCGACTTTGAAATTGACACCGGTCTCGACCCGGCGGCTCTGCGCGAGATCCCCGCCGACGCGGAGCAGATCGACGAGCGCAACTAGAAACCTCGCCGCCACAATAGCCACAGGCAAACCGGGTACTTTAGAGAGCACCCGGTTTTATGCTGTCTACGCTCGAGCTACCTCTTTTGCGCCAAAACTCCAGGCGTCAGAGGCGCGCCTCTAACGCTTGGACCAGTCTGGCCTCGACGGTACTCGGCTCCTTCAGCTCGGCGTTGCTGAAACGTACCTGGGCAAAACGCTCGTTGAAATCGAACTCCTCCATCAGCATCCCCATCAGCCCACGCGCCCGCAGATCGGCTTCCAGAAGCACCAAAAGACCATCCGGTGCGGGCTCGAGGATAAGCTCAAGTTCCTGCAGCCGCTTCGCGTAGCGACCGTTGGGGCGAAACTCGAGTTCCTGCACGAAGGGTGCCCGGCGGCGCATCCGCTTGTTCGCTTCGGTGTCGGCCTTATAGAGATAAAACCCGAGGCGCTCGACTGCACCCAACACCGCCTGCATCCCAGCAGTCGGTTCGACCCGGAGCGTGTCGTGGTCGCTCGGATCGAGAGCCATCGACACCGACAGACCCGTTTTGACCCAAACAGAACTCCGACCAACGCTTAGGGGCGTCTCCCACGGCACCGGAAGGGAGAAAGGAAGCTCGCGGTTTTGACCCGCCCCCATCTCGAAACTCTCCTGCACGCGTGTTTCGCTAAGAACGTAGTCTACGTGATGCTCGTTGTCGCCAGACTTTTTGAGGTAGCGCGTCATGAGCGAGATGTAGATATGCTCGATGCGCTGCGCCTGATTGCCGCCCCGCACGTAGACCGTGCCCCCAAGCGTTTCACCGGGCTGTACGCGGTCCCGCTCGAGAACCGTATCGACCTGAGCGGCTCCAATACCCACACTTGCCAGAGCACGTTTGATAAAGCTCATCCTTACCTCCCTGATATGTGACTCAGCCGAACCGAGACCCTGCTCGTACCTAGAGCGACCCCACCATCTTCTCCGGCACCACGACCTCATCGAATTCGTCTTCGGTCATGTGTCCGAGCCTCACCGACGCTTCCTTGAGCGTCAGGTTTTCCGCGTGCGCGGTCTTGGCGATCTGCGCCGCCTTGTAGTAGCCGATGCGGGTGTTAAGCGCGGTGACGAGCATGAGCGAATTTTCAAGCTGCTGCCGGATACGTGTTTCGTTGGGTTCGATGCCGACCGCACAGTTCTCGTTGAACGAGGCGCAGGCGTCTCCCAAAAGCCGCGCCGCGAGGAGCAGGTTGTAGATCATCACGGGCTTGAAGACGTTGAGCTGAAAGTGCCCATGCGTCCCGGCGACCGTGATGGCGGCGTCACAGCCGATCACCTGGGCACACACCATCGTCATTGCTTCGGCCTGCGTCGGATTGACCTTGCCCGGCATGATCGACGAGCCCGGCTCGTTTTCGGGCAGGATGATTTCGCCGATACCGCAGCGCGGCCCCGAAGCGAGCAGCCGGACGTTGTTGGCAATATGCATGAGGCTCACCGCGAGCCGCTTGAGCGCTCCCGAGGTTTCGACGATGGCGTCGTGCGCCGAGAGCGCCTCGAACTTGTTGTCGGCGCTGACAAAAGGCTGCTCAGTGAGGTCGGCGATCTTCTGGGCGACCCGCTCGGCAAAACCTGCCGGAGCGTTGAGACCCGTACCGACCGCCGTTCCACCGAGGGCCAACTCCGCGAGGTGCGGCAGGGTGTTCTGGAGCGCCTCGAGCCCCTTCCTGAGCTGCGCCGCGTA
Organism: Truepera sp.; assembly: GCA_048594695.1. GTDB lineage: Bacteria > Deinococcota > Deinococci > Deinococcales > Trueperaceae > Truepera. The sequence continues at coordinate 5,133 of JBMDWS010000012.1, forward strand.
GCCTGAAAGCTCCTGCCCCAACGTCAGGGGCGTCGCGTCCATCAGATGCGTCCGACCGATCTTGACGATGTTGCGAAACGCTTCGGCTTTGGCCTCGAAGGTTTCCTGCAAAGCTCGGACCTGCGGGGCAAGCTCGGTCACGATGGCGATATAGGCCGCAACGTGCATGGCTGTAGGAAACGTATCGTTCGAGGACTGCGACTTGTTCACGTCGTCGTTGGGGTGAATAGGCGTCTGCGAGCCGATCTCGCCGCCAAGCAGTTCTATCGCACGGTTGGAAATCACCTCGTTGACGTTCATATTCGACTGCGTGCCCGAGCCAGTCTGCCACACCACCAGCGGAAAATGCGCGTCGTGCTGCCCTGCCAGAATCTCGTCGCAAACCTTGGCAATCACATCGGCCTTGTCCTGCGGGAACCCTGCTAGGTCGACGTTGGTCAGCGCAGCAGCCTTTTTGAGGATGGCGAAGGCGCGGATGACCTCTAGGGGCATCTGTTGCCCCCCGATCTTGAAGTTCTGGCGGCTGCGTTCAGTCTGTGCGCCCCAGTACTTGTCGGTGGGCACCTTGACCTCACCCATGGTGTCGCGTTCGGTCCTGTAGCTTACGGATGTCGTCTCGTGGTCTGTCATCGTGACCTTATGGTAGCCCACGGCTTCCGGACAGTGGGCCGCGTACCGCGTCGGTTTACTTCCGAGCTTGGAGGCGCTTACACTTGACCGATAAGGTAGCGTTCTAACCGACCTGCATAGTGCGCAGCCGCTTCCAGCTTTGGAGGACCGATGGCTTTTACCCTAGAACTCGGCGCTTCGGCCCCGAACTTCAAATTGCCCGCGACCGACGGTCGCAGCTACAGCCTCAGCGACTTTCGTCTGGACCGCGTCCTGGTAGTATTTTTCACCTCGAACCAGTGCCCTTACGTGCTCGGTTCGGACGAAATCACGAGGGCGACGGCGCAAAAGTTCGCCTCTCGAGACGTGCAGTTCGTCGGCATCAATTCGAACAGCACCGAGACAGCTCCCGAAGACGACATGACGCACATGAAAGCGCGCATGAACGCGCACCATTTTCCCTGGCGCTACCTGCGGGACGAAACGCAGAACGTCGCCAGGGCGTATGGGGCGCTCCGCACACCGCACTTCTTCGTCTTCGACAGTAAACGCAAGCTCGCTTACACTGGACGGGCCATCGATAATCCCAAAAATCCCGACGAGGCGCAGTTTCACGATCTCGACAATGCCCTGACCGACCTGCTCGCGGGCAAGCCACTGCGCGTACCGGTCACCAATCCTGTTGGCTGCACCCTAAAATGGAATGGGCAGGACGCGCACTGGACGCCGCCCGAAGCGTGCGATCTGGTGTACGGACGCTAGACGAGGCGGCCCCTTCCGAGAAAGCTTCAAAAAGGGTGGGTTCTTTTGAAATAGGGTCCCGGTACACTAAGGGATGTTAGAAACTACGCTCGTCGAGAAGGTTCTCCAAACAGGCTGCGCCGGGGGTGCGGACTTTGCCGAACTCTACGTCGAGAGGTGGAAAAGGCGCACGCTGCGCGTTGTCGACCGCGACGTGAAGGAGGCCAAGAGCGGCCTCGAGCGGGGTGCCGGATTGCGCCTCTTTTACGGAACCGATGTTGTTTACGCCTATACCAACGACCTCAGTGAAGGGGCGCTTATCGAGTTGGCCGAAACTCTGGCGCAGCTCAAAACGGGTGCGGGCCGGGTGGACCGTTCGGGCGTGGGCGGGCTGGACTTTCGCCGTACTCAATCACGTGGACACCACGCGCCGACGACGCCACTAGACGCGCAGCCCAAACGGTACCGCCTCGAGCGCCTCCTCGAGGCCGACGCGGGCGCCCGCATCGCCCCGGAAATCAAGCAGGTCGAAGCGAGCATGCTCGAGTGGGAGCAAGACGTTCTGGTTGCCAACAGCGACGCAACCTGGGTCGAGGACAAGCGGACGAGAAGCCGTGTGATCGTGCGGGCCATCGCACAGGACGGAAGCGAGATGCAGACCGGCTATCACGGACCCGGCCTTTCGGTCGGGCTCGAGCTGTTCGAGCACTACGACCCCGCTGACGTGGGCCGCCGGGCTGCCGAGCAGGCGCTCACCAATCTGCGCGGCAAGCGCGCGCCCGCCGGGACCATGCCCGTCGTGATCGGCAATGCTTTCGGCGGCGTGATCTTTCATGAGGCTTTAGGGCACCTGCTCGAGACGACTTTCGTCGCGAAAGGTGCCTCGGCACTCGCCGACAAGCTCGGGGAGAAGGTGGCAAGCGACTGCGTCACCTACGTCGACGACGGCACTACCCCACACGGCTGGGGTTCGTCGGAGTACGACGACGAGGGTGCCCCTTCTGAACGCACCGTCCTCATAGAAAACGGCGTCCTGAAGTCCTACATGGTGGACAGGCTCGGCAGTCTCAAGACGGGCTACCGCCCGACGGGTTCGGGGCGGCGACAGGACTACACCTACGCCCCGACCTCACGGATGCGCAACACCTTCATCACACCCGGCACCACGCCCAAAGAGGATCTCTTCAAGGGCGTCGCGTACGGCCTCTACGCCAAGACGATGGGCGGCGGCTCGGTCAGCCCCGGTTCGGGCGAGTACAATTTTGGCGTCAATGAGGGGTACATGATCCGTAACGGCGAGATAGCCGAACCGGTGCGCGGCGCGATGCTCGTCGGTAAGGGGCCGGAGAGCATCAGGCGCATCGCCGCCGTGTCGAGTGACCTCGAGACTGCTCCCGGCATGTGTGGCAGCGTCTCGGGCTCGATTCCCACCGAGGTCGGTCAGCCGCATCTCCTCATCTCGGAGATCGTCGTGGGGGGTGAAGCGTGACCTTCGATGAAGCCAAGACCTTCCTGCTGAAGCGTGCGCGGGACATGAACATCGATCTGGAAATCCTCGCCAGCGAAACGCGCGAACTCACGCTCGAGGCCTTTGGGGGCAGTCTCGAGAAGATTACCCAGGCCACCAAGGGCGGCGTCGGGCTGCGCGTGGTCAGCGGGGGCAAGACGGGCTACGCCTACAGTGAGGAGAGAAGCGAAGACGCCCTCCTCTGGGCGCTTACAGAAGCCTGCGAAAATGCTGAACTGCAAAGTACCGCGGACGGGTTTTTGCCGGAGGGCCGCGCCCTCGGACGCACCGACCTGCTCTCCGAAGGGCTGAGCGCGCCGCTCGCA
>JBMDWS010000120.1:0-7520 GCA_048594695.1 Truepera sp.
CCCTCGCTCAGAGCCCGGATATAGAAGCCCGTGCCCCCGACGACGAGCGGCAGACGGCCCCGCGCCAGAACCTCGCCGATGGCAGCTTCTGCCAAAGTCACATACCGGGCGACGCTAAAGGGTTGGTCTGGAGCGACCACGTCGAGCAGGTGATGAGGTACGCGTGCCTGCTCTGCCGGGGTCGGCTTGGCAGTTCCGATGTCCATCTCGCGGTAGACCATCATGGCGTCGGCGGAAACGATCTCGAGCCCGTACGCTTCAGCGAGGCGCAGTGCCAGAGCACTCTTACCTGAAGCCGTTGCGCCTGTGAGCAGAGGGATCGGAGCATCCTGAGGCACGGCCTCATTGTACGCGTCCTCGCTGCTGGCGGGGGAAAACTCCGTTCTGGAGCGGGTTTGGCGCCATCTCGGAGCTAATGTGCAAACGTAGACGAAACGTGAAAAGGCCCGTGCTAGACTCTCGCTATGGAGTTGGATAAACGCGACAACGGGACCGGGCGCGACGTGCAGGATTTACTCATCTTGCGAGACCGGGTGAGTGAACTCGTCGAAGGGGGCAGCGCCAGAAGCTTCGAGCTGCGCCTCGACCTGCTCGACCTCGGGGACGCCTTTCGTCTCATCGTAGACCTGCCGGGCGTCGCGCAAGATGACCTCGAGATTGCCCTGCGCGGGCGACTGCTAACTATCGCGGGCCTGCGCGAGATGAACGGAAACGCTCAGGCGTTTGTCTTCCGTGAACGTCCGGGGGGGCACTTTCAGCGCACCCTCGAGCTTCCCGCAGAAGTCGCTTACGAAGCGAGCAGCGCACAGCTGCGCGAGGGGCTGCTCGTTCTGCATCTACCCAAAGTCTGAGGCGGACGCCGCCTTTTTGCCCGGAGCGAACCCGCTCCGGGCCTTTTTGTTTTGTGCCAGGTGACCGCGTTAGAAGTCGCCGGTGTCGGTGGGGTCCTCGGCGTCGGTAGGGTCTACGGGATCGGTGATGTCTTCCTCGCCCGTGCTCTCCTCACCTGTATCGACGTTTGCGTCGTCGCCCAGCCCAAAGGAGGTATCGACCTCCGGCAGAGATTCGCCTTCGCCCATATCGATATCGAACGAGCCCTGTACGCCGCCTGTGACGATCACGTCGTTGCTGTCGAGGTCGTATTCGATGACGCGTCCCCGGACCTTTCCATCTTCGTCTTCGCTCGTCGCAGGATTGCCGCGCAATATCGCAAAGCCCGCCTCTTCATCGAGTTCCAACACCTCGGCGCGGCTCGTGCGCCCGTCGGACTCGACCCGCACGTCGCCGCGCAGCGTGGTGATGTCGTCATCGATATTGAAATCCATCGCCTTGGACGAAGCGGTAAGGGCGGGTGAATCACCCTCTTTGCGGCGCTCGAGCTTGATCGGGCCAGTCATCTTGCCCTCACCGTCGGCGTTGGTATAGAGAAGCCCTGAACCGTTGACGGTGGTGCGCCCCTCGGTTACAGTGACGCGCCCAGTCTTGTCGCGCTTGACGTTCCTGGGACAGCCAGCTTCCGCGTCGTACCCCAGCGACCCCGGAAAGAAGTCGAGCACGGCCTCATCCTGCGCCTCGGCCCCGCCATCCTTGGGCTGACTGCGCAGCACCGCGTTCGAGCGAATCACGGTGTTGTTGACCTTGGTTTCGACTTCTCTGGGTTTAGGCGCGTAGAAAAAGGAGATATTTTCATTTTTGCGGCACGTCGAACCACCCCTGGTAACCGCGATACCGCCCTGCGCGTCGGAGGCTGTTTGTTGCACGGTGATGGGCCTGTCGTCACGCTGCAGCTCGAAATAGGGCAGGTTGTTGTCGGTTGTTCCGGCCTTCTCGGGCGCTTGCGCCTGGGCCGCGCCGAGCCATCCCAGTACGGCGGCAAGCAAGAGCACCCGCGTACGGCGGATCACGGCGCGGCGCTCTCCTTCGTCAAGAGGCGTCTTGCTCGCGGGTTAGCTCGAACTGCGTAGCGTCGAAGCTCGGGGTCGGGTCGGAGAGTTGTCGCACCACGTCGGTTTCGGTATTTTGCTCGATGCGCCCCCCGCGAATGGTGGAGCTGAACTCCTCATCGACCGATTCCGCCGGATTGCCGATGATTTCAGCGCGCGCTGTTGCGTCGTCGTAGTAGACCGTGTCGCCGGTGCTCGTCACTGCGCCGTCCACGATAGTGACGTTGCCGGTCGCGAGAAGGGTGTCGGTGCCGGTCAGCACGCGAATCTCGTCGGCAGTGATGGTCAGGAAAGTGCCATCCTGATTTTCGCGGCGCACTTCGGCTTGCTCACCTTCACTGTTGAGTACAGCCAGGTCTTGGCCCTCTTCGTAGATCATGATGTCGGCCTTGGCTTGCTGGTTGCCGTTGGTCAGGTCGACGTTGCCCTCGCTGGTGCTGGTGTCGGTATCGACATCGAAGGTCACGCTGTCGGTCGTGATATCGACGGCTTCGTCATCCTCTTCCTCGGGTTCGATCACGATCGCGGTCTTTTGCGGCATCACGCCGAGACCGGTCTTTTCGCTGTACTCGAGGCTCGGCCCGTTGGCGGTGAGCCTGCCGCGTTCGACCCGCACGCCGCCGCTAAAGGTGGCGGTGCGTTCGCCTTCGGCTTCGGCGATGAGCACGTCCTTGGGTGCTTTGAGTTCGCCGCGCTGGGTATAGATCTCGAGGTTCGACACTTTCCCGACGATACCGTCCTCGCGGGGGCTCTCGTAGATATAGGGGCCGTAGCGCAGGTCGGGACTGTTGCGCGTGCCGCCGTCGTAGGTGATGGTGATGATGCGTTCGGCAGGTTGCGGGGTCGTGGGTTGTGCGGGCGCGGTTTCTTCTTCTGGCGTTGCTGGCGTGGGACCCTGCGCAAACACAGCAAGACCGAACAGGCTTAGGGCGAGGCTGGAGGTAAGCAGTACAGATCTCATAAAACTCCTTGGGCTGCCGGGGTCAGTTCGACCGGTCTCTAAAGGAATCGCTGTTTTTGGTTCCTTCGCCGCCCGAGGTGAAGTCGGTCAGGTCGAAGTTCATGCCAGCGTTGTGGGCGCTGCTGTCGATGTCGGGTCCGCTGATATCCAAAAGCGGCGCGGAAAAGCGGCCCTGCGCCTGGTCGATCACGACCGGGGTTCCCTCATCGGTCCGCATGTCGAGCGTCCATTTGGCGTCGGGCACATAGACCTCGATCGCGTCACCACGCAGATTTTCCTGCGGGTCGATGATAATACGCCTCGAGGTCAGGGTAAAGTCGGTTTCGCCGCCCACCGTGCGCTCGGCGTCTTCAATGTCGTAGAGCGTCGTTTCGCGAATTTCCGGGTCGTAATCGACGCGCTCGGCGGCAAAATGCCAGATCGCCTTGGGGTCGGCCTGAGGGTAGAGCGTAACCTCTGCCCCAGAAAGCTCGATGGTCCCGCCCGGCACGCGCCGTTCGGGCTGGGGTAAAAGCGACAGACCCACCAGGACCACGACGGTCAGGGCGAGCACGACTAGAGCCAAGCGGAACACGGTCTCAATCTATCAGTCCGCAGGGGTGAGAAGCGTGATGGAGCCGTAAAAATGGCTTTGGAACGGGCCTGGCAGGCTGATCCTGAGATAAGTCCCTTGTGTGATATACTCACTACTTAGGCGCTGCGCTTTTCGAACGATACTGAATTTATAAGTACGTGTGGCCTGTGCCGCAGAGACCTCTATTGGAAAACATCCTAGCTGTTTCCCTCGCAATCTGTCCCAACGACACCCCCAGGCCAAGCAGAACCCGCTGTGTGCGGCGCTTGCGTCGTAGCGCACTCTTCTTCGAGGAGGTACGATGAGCGAAGTGAACACCAAAGCTTCTCCCAGAAAGAAAACTGCCCGCACCAAGAAAGAACCGGCTAAAGCGGTTCCTGTCGGTCCGGAGTGGCTGAGTGCGCCGCCGATCCAGAAGCTTATCGAAGGGGGTAAGCGCGAGGGAGCCCTCAACACCGAAGAGATGACGACCGCACTCAACCAGCTTAACGAAAACCTCCCGGAGGGGCAGTCGGAAGTCTCGTTCGAGGACCTCATGAAGGTGCTCGAGGCCCAGGGCGTTGAAATCGCCGACCTGACCGAAGACGAGGCCGACGGACTCGACGAGGGTGAGTTCGACGAAGTTGGCGATATAGACGACCTCGAGGGGGACGAAGACGACCTGAGCCGTGACCGTGAGGAGATGGAGGCTCGAGCCGAAGCTATGGCCGGCAGCCGCCTCTCGACGAACGACCCGGTGCGGCAGTACCTCCACGAGATCGGGCGCGTGAGCCTGCTGACGCTCGAGGAGGAAATTTCGCTCGCCCGGCGTATCGAGGAGGGCGAAGCTGCCCAGAAGCGGCTCGAGGAAGAGGGCGAAGGCCTGCCCGAGCGCACCCAGCGCGGCCTCCGGCGCGTCGTCGAAGACGGCGAGATGGCCCGGCAGCACCTCATCGAGGCCAACCTGCGCCTTGTCGTGTCGATTGCCAAAAAGTACACCGGGCGCGGCCTGTCCTTCCTAGACCTGATCCAAGAGGGCAATCAGGGACTTATCCGGGCGGTCGAAAAGTTCGAGTACCGTCGCCGTTACAAATTCAGTACCTACGCGACGTGGTGGATTCGTCAGGCGATTAACCGAGCGATTGCCGACCAGGCCCGCACTATCCGTATCCCGGTGCACATGGTAGAAACCATCAACAAGCTGACCCGCACGGCGCGGCAGCTCCAGCAGGAACTCAGCCGCGAACCCACCTACGAAGAGGTCGCCGACGCGATGGGGCCGGGCTGGAACGCCGAAAAGGTCGAAGAGGTCTTCAAGGTGTCACAGGAGCCGGTGTCTCTGGAGACGCCCATTGGAGACGAGAAAGATTCGTTCTACGGCGACTTCATCCCGGACGACAACGTCGAGAGCCCTGTCGATCAGGCCTCGAAAACGCTTCTCTCTGAAGAACTCGATAAGGCCCTCGACAAACTGACCGAGCGCGAGTCGATGGTTCTCAAGTTCCGCAAGGGCCTCGTCGACGGGCGCGAGCACACGTTAGAAGAGGTCGGTGCGCACTTTGGCGTCACGAGAGAGCGCATCCGGCAGATCGAGAACAAGGCGCTCCGCAAGCTCAAGTACCACGAGTCGCGGACGCGCAAGCTGCGGGACTTTCTGGACTAGCGACAACTGTTTCCGGTAAAAGCTGAGGGAACCCAAACCCTCGGCTTTCTTTTTGGAGCGACGTGCGAGGAGCGTGCAGTCATGCCACAGAAGCACACTACGGTTCGTGATGGGAAGCGCCTGCTCTGGTATACCGAAGGATTGTGGAGGAAAGCTGAGGGGCTTATCCCGTTCGACGTGGCGCCGAACGCTTTTAGAGAACTCGACGAGAACTGCTGGTTTGGCTCACATATCCCTACACTGCGAGACATTCTGGGCCACCTCGAGCGGATCCAACGGGTCGACCTTGGTTATCCGATCATCCTCAACGCCGACGGTTCCCTGATGGACGGTGGACACCGCCTCTGCAAAGCGATCCTGGAAGGACGCAGCACAATTAAGGCCGTACAGTTTGCCGTGACGCCTGAGCCCGACGAGGTGAACGACGTATAGACGCCTTGGCTCGAGCACACTCCCTGAAACGTCGGTACGCACCACAGGCGGTTCAAAACCAGGATGCTTTATAAGGCCGGGTTTTCTGGCTGCGAAGGGAGCGCCAAAAAACAAGAGCTGAGGATTACCTCAACCTTAGACAAAACGTGAATAGAGGAAGCGCGGCTTAGCGGCTTGTGACCTTGGTGCGGCGCTCGAGCCATTTGAGCAAACTGCTCGCGACGAGCGTTACCGCGATGTAGAGGATCGCCACCGAGTTAAAGGGCGGGAACACCTGAAAGTTGGCGGCCTGATATTCGCGGGTGAGCTGCGTAAGCTCGCGCAGACCCAGCACCGAGAGCAGCGACGAATCCTTGAGCATGGCGATAAATTCGTTTCCAAGGGGCGGCGTGACAATGCGAAGTGCCTGCGGCAACACGATCCAGCGCGAGGTCTGCCAGCCCGAGAGCCCGAGTGAGCGCGCGGCTTCGCGCTGCCCGTACGGTACGGCCTCGATCCCAGCGCGAAAGATTTCAGCGAGGTAGGCCGCGTAGCCAAGCGCTATGGCGACTGTGCCGCGCATCAAGATGGGCATGTTGAACGCGCCGCCCGTGGCGTCGCGGATAGCGCCCTGAAGCGGAAATCCCACGTAGAGAATGATGACGAGCATGGGAATCCCGCGAATCATGTCGATATAGAGCTCGGCAAAAATCCGTAAGGGGTGCTCGCGGCTCCAGAGACCTGCTAGCGTAAGGAGCAGCAGCAAGACGGCGGCAACCGCGCTCAGCAACGCGGGATTGCGCGCAGAGGACGGCAAAAAGGTCGTCTGCCAAAGCGTTTGCGCGTCCGTCGGTACCTGCGCTGTCGGCATGAAGGCCGCGCTCACGTCCCCGTCTTGTAGACCTGCTAAAGCGTCTTCTGCGGTGTTGTAAGACCTTACCGACATGCCCTCGCCGCCGTACGTCCCCGACTGAATCTGGCGGCTGACTCTCGAGGGTGTGCCGTTCACAATAGCGACGCGCCCGTCGGTCGTGCCGATCAGCGTGTAGTCGGTCACAGGGCGAGTAAAGAAAAAGACGCTGGCGAGTGCTGCCAGCAGGGCAAGAATGCCGAACTGGAGATTCGTCCAGCGCCCGCACTTGAGAAGCAAAAGACCTGCGAGGCCCATCCCTAAAACCATAGCGGAGAAATAGGCGAGTACCGTGACGAGAACGGTAAGACCGAGGCCCGGGAGAATATAGGCGAGTGCCCGCTGATAGTCGGGGGCGGTAACAAAAAGATAGATAACAAAGGGCAGCGCGCTCAGCAGGATGAATGTGCTGGGTCCCAGACTGATGCCCTGCTGGACGGTCGGTTCCCGCTTCACGCGCTGTGCTCGCCAAGGAAACGGTTAGAAAAAAAGCCCGGCAACGCCGGGCTGCTCCTAGGAGCCATCAGTCTTTGACGACCAGCCATTTCTCGACGAGTTCATCCAGCGTGCCGTCGGCCTTGATCGCCTCGAGCCCGGCGTTCAGGTCGTCCACCAGAGCGTCACCCTCCTGTACGACGAGTCCCAATTCATCCCCCGACACGATGTCGCGAATGTTGACCACGAGTTGCCCCGCATACTGCTCGGCGAAGGCGTCGGCGGAGGTATCGTCGATATCGACGCCGTCCACGTCTCCGTTGAGAAGGGCCTGTACGGCCGTGTTGAAGGTGTCGTACTGCCGCGAGCGGTCGCGTCCGACAAGCTGCTCGGCGGTTGCTGCGTTGGTCGTACCGGTCTGAGCACCCAGAATCAGGTCGCCTCCGGTAAAGTCCTCTAAGGTCAGGTCCTCATCCTCGACGCGCACGGCGATAGCCTGGGTGACTTCGTGGTAGGGCTCGGTAAAGTCGACGATCTCGTCGCGCTCCGGTGTGATGGAGACGCCCGAGGCGACCATGTCGAACTCGCCGTTGGCCAGGGCCGGAAAGATACCGTCCCAGGCTGTCGTTCTGAACTCGGCTACG
>JBMDWS010000121.1:0-10514 GCA_048594695.1 Truepera sp.
ATGTGGACTTCTGGAAAGCCTATGACGCTATTTTCTACACCAACAAGCTTCCATCATGTTGGTAAAGACTCACGGCAAACCAATCACATCGAACGTTTCAATAAAACCCTTCGTCAACGCTGCTCTCGTCTCGTCAGAAAAACCTTGTCCTTCTCCAAAAAGCTCACTAACCACATCGCTGCTATCTGGCGCTTCATCCACCATGACAACCAATCCTTACTTCTCTAGCTCTACCTGTGAAGAGTTTAAAAGAGAGGGCGCAAGACCGAAAATGGAGGTGATGAGATTCCTTTCTGGAGATGCGCCTTAGCAAAGTCTAGCAGCTCAAGAACGAACTATTTCCACCTTCCCAGACGGTTATGAAGAAGGCTAGAGAAGTGCTTGCCCAAACGCAGCAAAGTACGAGGTCGCGGGCGTCCACGTACTTGTGAGCGGGCTGTTGCCAACGCTATCTGGTATGTGCTTTGGACAGGCTGTCAATGGAAAGCATTGCACCAAGATTGGTTTGGTCTTTGCGCCAGCACGGGCCATGCTCGCTTTCAAAGGTGGTAGCGTCTCAGAGTCTTCGAGAAGGTTATGGTCAAGTTCGCAAAGATCTACGGCAAAAGGCGTCGGATCAAGTGGCGCTGGCAAGCACTAGACAGCAAAAGCTGTCCCTCCCCGCTCGGGAGTGAAGGTGCCAGGCGTAATCCTACTGATCGAGGCAAGCCAGGAAGCAAAGTGCACGTGCTGGTAGATAAACGCGGTGCACCGCCATCTGTTGTCGTTGGTGCAGCAAAACGCCATCACAAACAGCGGCTGTAGAACTAATCGTTTCAGTCGTCATCGAGCGACCCCAATCCCAATAAAACCTGTGCGCGGATAAAGCTTATGACGTCACCGATATCCGTGAGTTTGCCGTACTAGAAGGCTATAAACCACCCATTAAATGCAATCCCCGCCGGGCCAAACGACCTGAGCAGCCTGAACCTGTTGTACCCGGGCTGAGTGAAACAACCTTCCCTGCCATACGCTGGATTGTTGAGCGCACCTTGTCGTGGCTTTGCAACCGCAGAAGTATCAATACCCGCTGGTTAAAATCTCTGCATAACTGGCTCGCCCTTGTTCAGCTTGCATGCGCCCACATCCTCCATGACCTCGCTTTTTTGGATAGAGTCTTATACAAAAAGCACGCTTGACCTACCCGAGCCAGCGGCTCCTGCAATCTGTCGCATCCTGTCCTGCCGCCCATCCCCCAACGACATAAAATAGCGAGTGACATCTTCCCTGCCCGCCGCCTCCTGGCGCATCTATCTCCGCGACCTCGGACAAACCCTGCGGCTTGTTTGGCTGACCGGCCCCTGGCAGGTCGTAGGCGCGCTGATCCTCAGCGTCTTGCAGGCGTTTATCCCTGCGGCAACCATCTGGATCAGCAAACTACTCCTCGACGCCGTCGCCAGCGCGATCGAGGGTCGGCTGGGTAGTCCCGAGGAGGCGTTCAACAGGCTACTTTCCTTGCTGGCTATACAAGTAGGGATCGGCGCTGCGGCGAGCGTGCTGGCCGCCATCCAGACGACCAACCGCGAACTTTTGGCCGACGCGCTGCAAAACCGCATAAGCCTGCGAATCTTGCAAAAGGCAGCAGCACTCGAGCTTTCGCAGTTCGAAGACTCTAAAACGTATGACGCGCTGCAAAACGCTTACAGGGAAGTCGGCTCACGTCCGCTAGGCGTCTTTACCCAAGCTGTTTCGCTGGTGCAAGCCCTCATTACCCTCGGCACGGTGAGTGCCCTGATGGCGCAGCTCGGGGCCAGCGTCGTTCCGCTCGTTTTGCTCGCCACCCTGCCCAGCGTCTGGGTAACTAGCCGCTTCGGCACCGAGGGCTACCGGATGCTGCGCCGCCAAGTCACGGAGGCGCGGCTGCAAAACTACCTGGGCTACCTGCTGACCAACGACGGCGCGGTCAAGGAGGTCAGGCTTTTCGGCTTCGAGTCCTACCTTATGTCGCGCTGGCTCGGCTACTACCAAACCTTTCGGGCGCAGCTCGTCTCGCTGGTCACGAGGCGCAGCGCCTGGGGCCTGGTCGCCGCCCTGACCTCGGCCTTGCTGGTCGGCAGCGCGACGCTCATCGTCCTCCGGCGCGCTGCGCGGGGGCTCGTCACCGTGGGAGACTTTGGACTTTTCATCCAGGGGATCGCGCAGCTTCAGGCCCAGTTCGCCACCCTCCTTTCGGGCTTTGCGGGCATCTACCAGAACCTGCTCTATATGCGTAACCTCTTCGAGTTTCTCGAGCTCCCTACCCGCGATCTGAACGCCGGGGAAGTGTGGCAGGGTGAGATCACGCGCATCGAATTCAAAAACGTGAGCTTCCGCTACCCCCTGACCGAACGGGACGTGCTGCAAGACGTGTCGTTCACCGTGGAGCGTGGTCAGGCGCTGGCGCTTGTCGGGGAAAACGGCGCGGGCAAAACGACCCTTATCAAGCTCCTCACGCGACTCTACGAACCCACTTCGGGTACGGTCCTGCTTAACGGTCTCGACGCTCGGCGCTTTAGTCCACGCAGCGTTCAGAATGAAATGAGCATCATCTTTCAGGACTTCGGTCAGTACCAGATGACTGTGAGCGAAAACGTGGCGCTCGGGCAGAGCGAGGCGCTAGAAGATCTGCACGGCAGCGGCGAGATCATCACGGCGAGTGAACGGGCCGGGGCCGACGGCTTTATCGGGCGCTTGCCGCAAGGTTACGGCAGCATGCTGGGGCGCTGGTTCGCTGGAGGGCAACAGCTCTCCGGGGGTCAGTGGCAACGGCTGGCCCTGGCCCGCCTCTACTACCGGGGCGGGTCGGTGCTGGTATTCGACGAACCCACGTCGGCACTCGACGCCAACGCCGAGTTCGAAGTCATCGAGGCGTTGCGGCAACAGGCCAGAGAACGCATCACGGTCATTATCTCGCACCGCTTCAGTACCGTGCGGCTGGCTGATCAGATCATCGTGCTGGAGGGCGGCACCATCCGTGAGCAGGGTACGCACGAATCGCTGCTAGAGGACGGCGGCCTCTACGCCCAGATGTACACGATTCAGGCGAGAGGCTACCAGTAGCGTCAGTCCCAGGCGGGCAGCGGATCGCGGAAGCTGTGCCAGTGAGCAATTCCCCCGGCAACCTCATCGTCGGTCAGGAGTGCGCCGTCGAGCTTGCTGCGTATGGCCTCCTCCTCGAGCCCGATCCCAATGAAAACGAGTTGCTGCGCCCGGTCGCCCCACTCCGGGTGCCAGTCTTCGAGAATGGCCCCACGCTCGCTCTCTGAGAGCTCCCAGGCGTCCTCGGGTTCGGTCGCCCACCAGGTACCGATAGGATCAAGCGTGACCGAGCGCCCGGCCTTGGAGAGCAGCCCAACCAGAGATGGGCGCGTCGCGAGCCAGAACATGCCCTTGGCCCGGACGACCGTGTGCAGTGCGGGATCGTCCAGCACTTCGTCGAGCCGCTCCGGGTGAAAGGGTCTGCGCGCACGGTAGACGAACGAACCGATGCCATATTCCTCTGTTTCGGGCGTGTGCTGACCGCTCAGTTCCTGCAACCAAGCGGGCGAGGCCATAGCCGTTTCAAAGTCGAAGCGGCCTGTACCCAAAACCTCATCGAGTGGCACCACGCCCCGGCTGCTACGCAGCAGCCGCGCCTGCGGGTTGAGCGCCCGCAGAGTCGCCTCGACCCGCCCGAGTTCAGCGTCGCTCACCAGATCGGTCTTGTTGACCAGAAGCACATCGGCAAACTCGACCTGATCGGTGAGCAAGTCGGCAACGGTGCGCGTGTCGTCCTCCCCCGTGCTCTCACCACGCTGGGCCAAGTCGTCGGCCTCGGCGAGGTCCTGCAGGAAGCTAGAGGCGTCCACCACCGTCACCATCGTGTCGAGACGGGCCACCAGGCTCAGACTCTCGCCGTATTCGTCCTCAAAGACGAAGGTCTGCGCGACTGGCAGCGGCTCGGAAATGCCCGTCGATTCGATGAGCAGGTAGTCGAAGCGGCCCTCGCGGGCGAGGCGGCTGACCTCTTTAAGCAGGTCGTCGCGGAGCGTGCAGCAGATGCAGCCGTTGGTCATCTCGACGAGCGTCTCTTCGGTGCGGCTCAGGTCGGCCCCGCCCCGCGCCACGAGGTCGCTGTCGATATTGATTTCGCTCATATAGTTGACGATGACAGCCACGCGCAGCCCCTCACGGTTGCGCAGGATGTGGTTGAGAAGCGTCGTCTTGCCCGCCCCCAGAAAGCCTGAGAGGACGGTGACAGGCAGACGTTGGGACTCGAAACGCTCTGGCTCTTTTTGAGAATCATTTATCATTAGGGTAGTCTAGGCAAGCGTATCCGCTCTTGTCAAGCCACCCTCCTCATGACAGCGCGGTAGCGTAAGGACGTGACGCGCACCGTTCAGACTCTTTTCATCTTTATGCTCGTGGCTCTCGCCCTCGCTGGGACCCCCGCACAAGACCGCTCCGCGCAGGAAGGTTCTGCACGGGAAAATTCGGTACAGGACAGCACGGCTTACCTCGAGGGGCGCATTCTCTCCTTGCAGGAGCAAACAGCGAGCGGCCCCGGCACGGCACAGGTCAGGCTCAAAGATGGTCAGACCCTCACAGCGACGCTGCCACAGGCCTTTCCGGGCAACCCTAAAGACTCGGTACCTCAGTTTTCGGTCGGCGACCGCGTCGAACTCTATTCGGCGCCCGGCCCTGACGGTCAGCAGCAGATCGTCGTCAGCGACTGGCTTCGGCGTCCGGTCCTGATCTGGGCCGCAGGTCTCTTTCTGCTCGTCGCGGCTATCGTCGGACGCGGCAAGGGCTTTCGCGCCGTCCTTGCGACGAGCCTCAGCCTCGTCATCGCGATCGGCTACGTCGTGCCGCAGATCCTCGAGGGCCACTCACCGATCCTCGTGTCGCTCGTAGGCGTCGGGGGCATCCTGGTGCTGGCGGTCTACTTCGTTCACGGCCTCTCCTGGAGTACAACGGCGGCGCTTATCGGTACCGTGTGCGCGGTCGTGCTCACCCTGCTTCTCGGGATCGCCTTTAGTCATTTTGCGCACCTCACAGGTTTTGGGTCGGAAGAGGCGATGTTCATCAACGCCGACGCCTCTCAGGTCAACCTGCGCGGCCTGTTTCTGGCAGGACTCCTGATCGGGGCGCTTGGGGCGCTCACCGACGTGACCATCGTGCAGGCGCGCATCGTGCGGGAGTTCGCGTTCGTCAATCCACTCATGGGTACAGCTGACCTCTACCGCGTCGGGATGCGTGTGGGGCGCGATCACATCGGCTCGCTCGTCAACACGCTGGTGCTGGCGTATACAGGCGCGGCGCTCCCTTTACTTCTTCTTCTCTACCTCAACGGGGTCGGACTGGCGCGGGCTTTGAACCTCGAGCTCGTCGCATCAGAGGTCGTGCACACGCTCGTCGGCTCCGTCGGCCTCATGCTGGCAGTGCCGCTCACGACCTTTTTGGCGGCTCTCCTCTTTCGTGGCGACCGTCTGCCCATGCAAGCGGGTGAACTGACGCTCGGGCACGGGCACGGCGCCCCCGGACAGGTAGCCATGCGCCTCGCGCAGCAGAAACGGCAGGCGGAACTGCTCGCCGAACTGACGCCGGAACGGAGCGAAGCACTGCTAAGGCGCCGCTTCGAGCGCGGCGAACAGGGCAAGAAGCGCTAGGATGAAGAACGTTTTTGACAGCCTTATTAAGAATGCGTTATCGTCTAACCCATGGACGCCCACACCATGAATGCTCAACCCATGAAGGGCAAGACGCGCATCCCGGTCAGCGTGATCGGCGGCTTCTTGGGTGCAGGCAAGACGACCCTTGTCAATCACCTGATCGGCTCCGGGGGGTATCGGTTCGGCGTCATCGTCAACGAGTTCGGGGAAACCGGGATCGACGGGTCGCTGATCGAAAACCTCGACGAGGATGGGGTAGCTGAGCTCGAGAACGGCTGCCTCTGCTGCGCGGCCCGGGACGACCTTCTGGGCGCGATGGTCAAGCTCGCGCTGCGCGACACGCCCCCGGACTACCTGCTCATCGAGCTCTCGGGCGTCGCCGACCCGGTCCCGGTCGCCCAGACCGTCCTGGACCCGTACGTCAAGGGCCTCTTCGAACTCGACGGCATCATCGGGGTGGCCGATGCCCGGAACTTGAGGCAAACAGTACAGGAATGCCCCGAAGGTTCGGTACAGCTCGCCTACGCCAGCTCTATCGTCCTCAACAAAACCGACCTCGCGGATGAGGCGGAACGGGCGGAAGCCAGGGATTTGGCCCAGCGCCTCAGCCCGCTCGCGACCCTTCACGAAACCCGGCACAGCCGCGCCTCAGCGGACGCGCTGCTAGCCCAGCACGCCTTCAACGCGGACTGGACCCCCGAAGGGCACCATCACCACCACACCCCGGGCATGACGAGCTTTACACTCCGCAGCGAGGTGCCGCTGAACCGCCGCGCCTGGAACAGCTTCGTCGAAACGCTGATCGTTGCCCGCCCGGCCCAGGTCTACCGCGCCAAGGGTTATTTATCGCTAGACGGGCTGCCGACCCCGTTCGTCTTTCAAGCTGTGCGAGACGTCATCGACCTGAGTCTGGCACAAGGGCGCGAACACGGTCCCTCGACGCTCGTCGTCATCGGACGCGACCTCGAGGAAGCCGAGTACCAGCAGGCTTTTCGTGAGGCGAAGCAGCGCCCCTTCGGGGCATGGTTTACAGGGCGGCGCTAGTCCTCTTCGAACTGCGTCAACCGACCGGTATGCACGTCGTAAATCGCTCCGGTAATAGGCGTGCCAGGCAGGATGAGCGCCGAGGCGCGCAGGATTTCCAGGTCATCACGGATGCTCTGCCCGAGGTCGACATAGGGCATGAAGTCCATATCGGTCTCGACGTCCATATCGTTTTTGAGCCGCGCCCGGAAGGCCTCGTTGGTAAAGGTTTTCATGCCACAGTCGGTATGGTGGATGACGATAATCTCGCGGGTACCGAGCAACTGTTGCGAGATAACAAGCGAGCGTATGGCATCTTCCGAGGCGCGCCCCCCGGCATTGCGAATGATGTGCGCGTCCCCACCCCTCAAGCCCAGAAACGCTTCGGGCCGCAGCCGTGCGTCCATACATGTGAGGACGGCGACCTTGCGGCGCGGCGGGGCTGAAGCCGGGGTTGCTTCGTCAGCGAACTGTTCCTGGAAAGTGCGATTGTTCGCCTCGAGTTCCTTATAGACGGGTGTGTGGTCGTCTGGATTCGGCACGCCCCATCCTACCAGACCACTCATAAGGCGAGCTTGGAGACGCAAAATCAGCGGTCGCGCAGCAGGGGCAGCGGGTCGTACACGCGCCGCTCGCAGCGCAGTGGGTTGCCGCTCGAGATGCCCAGGTGCAGGTGCGCTGGCGTAGCGCGGGCGTTCCCCGTGCGGCCCACGTATCCTAAAAGTGTCTCAGGTGTGACGCGCTGGCCCTCCCGAATATCGGCGTAGCGCGAGAGGTGCGCGTAGTAGTAGCGCATTCCCCCGGCACCGATTACCGTCACACTCTTGCCCCCCAGCACGCGCTCCGAAATGCGCCAGACATAACCTGGCGTCGCCGAATAGACAGGGGTGCCAACGGGCGCAAAGATGTCCTGACCCTCGTGCTGACGGCTGAACGAGCGGGCCGCACCCCACGAATCGGCAACGTCGGAGACCTCGACTCCTGCGACAGGCATGAGCAGGACTCGAGCAGGCACCTTCCCCAGGCGGGCCAGATACCGTGGCAACAGCCCAAGGTCGCGCTGCCACGCGTCGCGCTCCGCCGTCCAGAGCTTCTGTTCATGGGCCGTATGGGGCGTCCACGCCGGAAGGCAGCGCTGAGCCTGAGCGCTGGTAGCAAGCCCCAACACCATGAGAAGCACCATGTACCACGCCACGACCTTCACACGTCGACCGCCACGTTCTCAGATTACCACCAGCCCGAGGACGCCCCGATTCTTGGCGGTCGGCATCGGGTCTAGTCTTCACCCACCTTCGACCCTAGCCGGGCACCCGCACCGACCTGCGCCGCAGGCGGCACCCTGGCACCCAAACCGATAAGCGTCAGCTCGCCCTCCGCCTCGCCGACCCAGGCATCCCGGCCCACCACCGCTCCCTTGTCGATAATCGTCCGGGTCACGACGGCGCCACTCTCCAGCTTCACGCCGTCGAGCAGCACCGAATCGGTGACGACTGCGCCCGCCTCGATGACCACGCCTGCACCCAGAACGCTGTTTGTAACCCTCCCTGCGACCGTACAGCCCGAAGCTATCAGGCTGCTGTGGACCACGGCCCCGCTCTCGAGGCGTGCCGGAAGGCGCTGGTGCCCGGCGGTAAGGATGGGCCAAGCGGGATCGTCGAAAGCGATGCTCTCGCCACGCAGCACGTCCATGTGGGCATCCCAGTAACTCTCGAGGGTGCCAACATCGCGCCAGTACCCGTTCAGCGCGAACGCGTGGACGTTACCCGCCGCGACCAGCCGCGGAATGAGGTCGTGACCGTAGTCCTTTAACGTGGTGCTGTCATCTTCAGCCAGCTCACGCAGCGTTTCCAGAAGAATCCGGGCATCGTAAAGAAACACCTCGGCTGCGACGATGTTCGTTTTGGGGTTGTCCGGCTTGTAGTCGAAGCCCGTGATCTTATTCCCGTCGACCTCCACCACGCCCGAACGCTTGGCGGCCTCCCTCGAGACTTCCGTGACGACCATCGTCAGGCTCGCGCGCTCTGCGACATGCCGCTCGATCACGTCGCGGAAGTCGAGTTGGTAGATGTGGTCGGCGCTCAGGACCAGCACCAAATCGGGCGCGAACTCTTCGATCAGACGCCGCTGCCGCCAGAGCGCGTCGGCGTTGCCTTCGGCGAAACCCTCCTCGGGCGTGCCCTGAAACGGTGGAAACACGCGCAGGCCACCGTAAGTGCGGTCCAGGTCCCAGGGCCGTCCGTTCGCTAGATGATCGTTGAGAGAGTGCGGCCGGTACTGCTCGACGAGCCACACGTCCGCCAGGCCACTATGCATGAGGTTACTTAGTGGGACGTCGATCAGACGAAAGGTCCCGGCAAACGACAGGGACGGCTTGGCGCGGTGCTCGGTAAGCAGCTCGAGGCGGCTCCCCTCGCCTCCTGCCAGAATGATCGCCAGAACGCGGGGGCGTTTAGGCACGCAGTGCCCCTGGGTCCAGCCATGATCCGTCGGTGTGCTGTCTATCGTCGTGAAAGCGCATGGTCGAAAGCTCCTTTTGGCCCGAAGGCGGCGTCTTCCGGTGTACCATCCGGGCACCCCCAGAACGTGAGAGATGCCCTTAGACCCTGGTGGTTTTCGGCACGGCCCACTCCCGCGCCAGCAGCGCGTAGTGATACTCGCTCGTCCACTCGCCCTTCAGCCAATACGCCTCGAGCGTGTGACCTTCAAGCCGGAACCCAAGATGCTCGAGGAGACGCCTTGAAGGTGTATTGCGAACGTCGAGCACAGCGCTGACACGGTGCAGGCCCTGAACGCCATAGAGGTAGTCGAGCAGGCCGGTGACCGCCTCGCGCATGAACCCACGCTTCTGAAAGGCCCGGCTCAGCGTGTAGCCCAAGGTAGCTTGACCCTGACCATCCATACAAAAGGCAACATCGCCGATGTGCTCCCCGGTGGCCTTAAGCTCGAGGGCGACTTGCAGCCACTCGCCGGGTAATCCGACAGGCTGGCGTGCGTGCTGCGCGACAAAAGCCGCTGCTTGAGACGCGTCTGGTGCACTCCACCCCTGAAACCGGGCTACGTCGGGGTCGTTGCGGTAGGCCATCAGGCTGGGCGCGTCCGTAGACCGAAAGTGCCGCAGGATGAGCCGCACAGTGTGCAGATGAAGCGGCGTTGAGGCCTCAGCCTTTGTCATAAGGGAAGGGTAAAACAAAACCAGGAGCAAGAAAAGGGGTGCCTGTAAGGATTTTGTGAGATGCAGCTCATTAAAGTGGGATAGAAGCGCAACCGGCCAGTTTCGTCTTCTCGAGTCCTACCGACTTCCCTAGCGGTAGGATCTTTCCCTATAGGCCGTAGCCTGACTCGGTTCACCCTGTCCGTCCCATTAACCCCACCCACGCCCCCAATACGGTGCAGCTGGGTTAGAAGGCGGCTCTTTCCGGGGTCCGCACAAAGCGAGAACAAGACGCACCGCGCGTCTCGATACGCACGGATTTTTGCAGCTTCAGGAATGCCTGGGCAAGGTCGAATCGTGGCCTCGGGAATGACGAAGCCTTTACCCTTGTGCAGTTTTGGGCGCCTTGCCGCCTAGACGGTTTGCCGAGCAAGATTCGGGGATAACGCCACGCTGCTCCGATTCTACCGAATCAATGCCGCACCTGAGCTTTTTTCCAGATCGACGCCATCGGCCAGAGCGTCAGGGTTTCGGGTTCAAGCCTGCCTGCATGGCACGTCACAGAGACGCCACAACTCGCTCCCAGTCTCGGATAAACCCGGCCCGTAATGGCCGTGGTCCGGTCGGCGAAGATCTCCACGATGGACGCGTCTACAAAGATTCGTAGCCTC
>JBMDWS010000122.1:0-19667 GCA_048594695.1 Truepera sp.
GATGATGACCGCGCTCCCCGCGCTGTCGTCATGCTCGAGCGTGTCTAAAATCCCGGCGAACTCGCGCATGGCGGCGATCGCCAGCGTGTTGAAGGGACTCTCCGCTTGATCGAAGTAGATGACGGCGACGCCGTCTTCGACAGCGACATCGAAAAATGCCATCAGGCCCTCCCTACCCGCTCTAGGAGCATGGCGTGACCGAGGCCCCCTGCGGCGCAGGCCGAGACGAGGGCGTGGGTCTGGTCTTCGTCGTGCAGCCGCCGCGCCGCCATGCTCAGGAGGCGGGCGCCGGTCGCGCCGAAGGGGTGCCCCAGCGACAGGGAGCCGCCCCAGCGGTTGAGGCGTGTCATATCGACTTCACCGACGCGGTGCGACTGCCCGAGCTTTTCTTGGGCGAAAGAGTCGGAGGCTAGCGCCCGCAACACCGCCAGAACCTGTCCGGAAAAGGCTTCGTGTAGCTCGAGCACGCCAATATCGTCTAGGGTCAGGCCCGCACGGTGCAGTACCTGCGGCATCGCGTAGGCCGGCCCGAGGAGCAGCTCCTCACCGGGGTCTTGCGCCACGAAGGTGTAGGGGCCGAGCCGCGCCAGCGGTGTGTAGCCGAGGCTGCGGGCCCGCTCCTCTTCCATGAGCAGCACCGCCGACGCGCCGTCGGTGAGGGGCGACGAGTTGCCCGCGGTTACCGTGCCGAACGGTTTGACGAACACGGGTTTCAAGGAGGCGAGCTTTTCTGGGCTCGAGTCGCTGCGAACCGTGTTGTCATTTGTGATCAGCCCGAACTTGGGTGGTACGGCGGTTGGCAGGATGTCATCCCGGAGTTTGCCAGCTTCAGTCGCTTCGGCGGCCTGCCTGTGCGAGCGCAGCGCGTAGGCGTCCTGCTCCTCGCGGCTGACGCCGAAGGCTGCCGCGAGCTTGTCGGCGCTCTCGCCCATGACCTCACCGGTGGCATATTCGGCGATCTTCGGGGCGCGGGGCAGGAGGTCGCTCGGGGGCAGGCCCTGCACGAGTTTGCGGTACTCGAGCGGTGAGGCGTACTTTTGTGCCTCAAATAAGCGCTTGCGGATCTCGAGAGGAAACTGCGGCGGCGTGTCGGACAAAACCTCGACACCTCCGGCGATTGCCACGTCGGTCTGACCTGAACGGATGGCTTCGGTAGCGCTGACGATGGCCTGATTGGCCGAGATGCAGGCCATGGTGACGGTGTGGGCCGGAGTCTTTTGCGAGAAGCCCGCGCCTAGGGCCGCGTCGCGGGCGACGTTGCTGGTCGAGACATTCTGCACGACGTTACCCATGACGACGTAGCCGACCTGCTCGGGCGCCAAGTTGGTTTTATTCAGCAAGCCGCGTAGTGCCAGCCGTGCCAGATCGTAGGTCGTCAGGCCCAGGTAATCGGTGCCTGCCCGCAGAAAAGGCGTGCGGACGCCTTCGACCAGAACCACGTTGCGTTCGGTACTCATAGCCGTACTCTACCGCCCGTGTTGTGCCCCTGCTGCAGGCTACCTGCCCGTTTCTACACTGACGCTTTCACCCTCGAGGTTCGTGACCGCGGCGAGCGACACGACGGGTACGTTCAGGACTGCGAGCGCCGTGCGTCCGGGTTCGAAGGTCTTTTCGATGACGCAGCCGACGCCCCTTAGGGTCGCGCCGCAACGGGAAATGAGTTCGGCAAGCGCCAGGATGGTCTGGCCCGAGGCTAGAAAGTCGTCGATGAGGAGCACGTTGTCGCCCGCGCCGACGTAGGTGGGCGAAAGGTAGAGGGGCGTTACCCCGCCCTTGGTGCGGCTCGGGGCGTGGGCCTCGAGCACGTCGGTCATGGTGACGGGGCGCTTTTTGCGGGCGTAGACGACCGGAACGCCAAGCGCAGCGGCCGTGGCAAAAGCCGGTGCGATGCCGCTCACCTCAGCGGTCACGACCTTGTTGACGTTCCCAACGCCGTGCGTTTCGAACCGCGCGGCGAAGGCTCTACCCATCTCCAATGTGAGATCAGGCTCGAGCTTATGGTTGATGAAGCCGTCGACTTTGAGAATTCCGGAACCTAAGCTCACACCCTCTTGGCGAATTCGTTCGATGAGACCTTCCATGAGGTAGTAGCGTAACGTAAAACCCTGCTGAAAAATGCCGAAAGCGGGTGTACAAAAAATTTTTGCGCAGTGTCCCAAAAAACGTGCCAAAACACCAAGATTTGTCTACCAAATTGGTAGAGTTAATGGATTTAATCGTTATGTAGCTTTTTTTTGAAGCCCTGTGTTAACATTGTGTCGGGTCAGACTAACCTCTGGGGACCACCCCCGGTATAGTGTGATCGTAGGAACGAGCAGGGTTCTCGTGCGCATCGGTGCGCTGTTCGTAAAACTATCCTATATATGCGCGATACTTCCTGATATAGGGGGAAACATGAAAAAAGTCGCTCTTCTTCTCGTTGTTGGTGCACTCTTCGCCTTCGGTGCTGCTCAGATGTCCGGTGGCATGATGTCCGGCGGTATGTCCGGTGGCATGATGTCCGGCGGTATGTCGGGCGGTATGTAAGCCTGCTCAACTAAGAGCATGCTTTGAGAGGGGCCGGATTCGTCCGGTCCCTTCTTTATTTATCCTCGAGACCAATGTCGAGTCTAAACGTTGCTTTAGACCCCGTACTTCCCGCCCAACGGCCACGCTTGCGTTACTATGATGCCTACGCGCCGCCTGAGGTACATGCTACCGAGGGCCGACGAGGAGATTTCATTGTGAGTAGTCGCGCAGAGCGTGGCACAGCCAAAGGTCTTTCCTTTGACTTTTCTGACTTAAGTTTCGTCTACACCATTCTGTTTGCGCTCTCGGTCGTGCTGATTAATCCCCGGGGGGGCAACTATGGTCAGATTTGGACCGAACCCAAGTTCAAGGTCGTCATCGGGCTGACGGTTCTGACGTGGGTCGTTCTGCTGGCTGCCGCTATCGCCAGGAGACGAGGCGGGAAGGCCCGCAAGTCCCGACCTCTCGACACCTCTTGGCGCGTGGCTGCCGGGTTGTGGTTGGCCTTTCTCGTATCGGGTGTTATTACGATTTTGCTTAGTCCCGCGACCTTCCGCAGCGCCCGTATCGCCAACAATGAGATGGGGGACGGGTGGGTTTACTGGTTTTGTATCGCAGCGCTCGTTCTCGGCAACGCCCTGTTGTTGCGCCGGTTCCCCAGGCTTTTTCGGGCGCAGCTCTATGGTCTTTTGCTGGGCGGTTTTCTGACTGTCATGGCAATTTTTGTTCAGACGTTCGACTGGCGTATCGACTTTACCGACACGAGCGGGCGCATCTACGAAGCAATCAAGAATGTTCGGCCGCTCCAGACCCAAAGCGGTGTCTTCAGAACTTGGATGCCTATCGGGTTTACATCCATACGAGGTCACGTCGGGTTTATCGTGGCGGCCTTGGGCGTTTTGAGCCTGGTTTGCCTGGTCAGGGGCTGGGTCAAAAGGCGCTACGGCTGGCCTCTTTACGTCCTCTTTTTGCTTTCGGTCTACCTGACCTCGACGCGTGGCGCACAACTGGCCTTCGTCGTGGGGATGATCTACCTGCTGATCCGTTTCTGGCGTGCGCCGGGGGGCCGCCGGATCATGGTCGTGGCTCTCCTGCCGCTTCTGTTAGGTGGCGGCCTGCTGGTCTCAGGGGCGCTCACCGCGGGTCAGCAGCGCAAATTGCCTTCGCTCCAGGCGATTGTCAAAAACCCTATCAAGTTCACGTCGGAACGCTCAAATCTGTGGCCTTCGGCGGTCAAGGGGATCGCCGAGCGTCCGCTCTTCGGCTGGGGCTTTAACGGCTTTGGCCTGGCTTGGCCTTACGTCAACGACTTTCGGGAGCGGTGGATCAAAAACCTCGCGAGGATACCGGACCCCGAAAATCCCGGCGAAACCAAACCTGTTTTCGTCGAGCGTGTCCTGCGGAGTAACCATAATTCGTTCGAATATCTTGGTGTAGACGGTAAGGTGTACCGGGTCGCCGGGCTTACCAACAAGGCGCACAACATCATTCTGGATACGGCGGTATCACTGGGGATCGTCGGAGCGCTCCTTTACGCGGCGCTCTTCGGTTTTTTTATCGTGCTCACTGCCCGGGGTGCAGCCTGGGGCCTCGAGGCTGTCGCAGTCGTTTACTTCGCCTACGGCCTGACCTGGTTCGAGTCGGCGCAGTACAGCCACATCCCCTGGTGGGCGCTCTCGGTCGGGCTGGCCTTTTACGCGCTGCCTCAGGCACTGGCACAAAACGAGGTCGGGCGAGCGGTGCAGGGCCGGACTATTGTCGTGGCCCCTCGAGCCCCAAACCCCGCAGACTAGCCTCAGGTACCCTCGACCCGTTATGGGCCTCAGGTTGCGAGATTGGGGAACCACGGTGCTCTGGTAGCATGGTGGTATGCCCAGCGGTCGCGCTCACGAATCGATCAACCTTCTCGCCTATGGCGCTGCGGCGGTGGCCTACGCCTACGCCCGGCAGCAGGGCCTGACGAGCGAATTCGATACATTGCTCGCTCCCGAAACGCTCAAGACTTTTACCCTCAGCTACCTTATCGGGACCTTTCTCATCACGCCCGATATGGACCTCGCTGAAAACCGTATGCAGGCGCGCAACAACTGGGGGCTCCTGGGCACGCTCTGGATTCCCTACGGTGCGCTGTTCAGCCACCGTGGACTGTCGCATAGCTGGCTTATCGGGCCTCTGACCCGGCTCGTATATCTCGCCCTCATCGTCGTGACCTTATGGTGGGGGTTTGCCCAAATCGGTCCTTACTTCGGCTACACCTTCTCGTTCAAGGCCGAGCTGAGCGAGAACTGGCAGGAGCTGGCTATTGGCGCGTTAGTGGGTTACTACCTCTCGCAGTGGTTGCACCTGATTGCTGACGGCATCCAGCCCGATCACGGGCTGGGCGGGCGCAGCAAGGGGAGCCGCAGGCGTAAAGGGACGAGGGTCAGAACCCGTTCCCGGCGTTAATGCGTTTCGTGGGTCGGTTCGGTTTCGTAAAGCGACTGTGCCCGCAGCGCCTCGATCAGCGGTCTCAGCGTATCCCGCTTGAGTTTGAGTGCGGCGCGGTTGACGACGAAGCGGGCCGATGAGGTGAGAATCACGTCGATCTCTTCTAGCGCGTTGGCGCGCAGCGTGCTGCCGGTTTCGACGATGTCCACCACGGCGTCTGCGAGGCCTGCCAGGCAAGCGAGTTCGACGTTGCCCGTCAGTTTGATGACCTCGGCGTTGAGGCCGCGCCCCTGCAGGTAGCTTCGAGTGGTCTTAGGATATTTGCTGGCGACCCGCCGGATCGGGGCAAGCGCGCCGATAGGCCGAATGAGCGACATGCGGCAGCGAGCAAAGCCCAGGTCGACAGGTTCGTAGACGCTGCGACCGCTCTCCAAGAGCACATCCTTGCCGACGATGCCCGCGTCTGCGACACCGAGGTCGACATAGGTCGGCACGTCGCTGTTTCGCATCTCGATGATCTGCGCGTCCCCGGCGTTGTATTGCAGGGCGCGGCTTTTGGGGGACGGGGAAAGCTCGAGCCCCGCCCGCCGCAGCCGCTCGAGACTTTCCTCCATGACCCGGCCCTTGGGCAGTGCAAGGGTGAGCGGTGTGTCAAGCATGGGCGCTCTCCAAAAGGCCGTTAAGGTTCTCGAAAAAAGGGCGCTCGTCGCCGAGGGGCTCGAGGCCGCTCTCTAAAAGCAGGTAGGGGATGCCCTTGCTGCGGGCGTAGGCGCGCAGTTCGGTCAGGTTCTCGGTAAGTGCCCGTTCGACGCGGTACCCCGCCTGTCGCAGCCGCCGCGCTGGAGGGTCATCGAGCGCGACGGCGATGGGCGGCGTATCGCTCCGAACTTCGGGCAGCGCCGAGAGGAGCCGCTCGAGCCCGACGGCAAAACCCGCCGCGAGCGGCAGCAGCGCCCCGTCGTAGCGTCCACCGCCCAGGAGTGGCTGACCGAAGTCGAAGGTATAGGCGCGAAAGGTGACGCCCGTGTAGTAGGCGAGACGCCGTGCGTCGCCTAAATCCAGCAGGAGTTCGCTGCTGTCCTCGAACTCGGCGAGAACGGCTTCGAGGTGGTCGCAGGCAGCGATGGTCTCGGGCCAGGGCGCGAGCCTGCGCGCCTCTTCCAGCACCCGCACGTCGCCGTAGAGGTCCGCGACGCCGAGCAGGGCGCGTTCGAGGTCACGGGGCAAACCGAGGGGCGCCAGTCCTTCGGCGAGCGTGGCCTGATCCTTGTGGTCGATCGCGGCTGCTGCACGCTCCTGCTGCTCGGGCGTGAGCTGCGCGAGGTCGAAGAGTTGCCGCACATAGCCGGGGTTGCCGACCTCGACGCGGGGCGCGAGCCCTACAGCGCGCACCGCTTCGCGGGCCAGGTGGATCAGTTCGGCGTCGGCGCGGGGACCGCTCACGCCGAGCAGCTCGAGGCCGATCTGGGTAAATTCGCGGGTACGGGCGATGTCGGGCGCGACCGTGCGCCAGAGCCCGCCGCTGTACTGGAGTCTGAGCGGGTAGGGAAGACCGTCCGGATAGTTGAAGCGCACCGAGCGGGCAAGTGCGAAGGTGTAGTCGGCGCGCAGCGTGAGCAGTTCGCCCTCGGGGCCGGTCAGCTTGAAGGCCTGCTCGGCGACCGGGTGAGCCGAGTCGTAGCGCTCGAGCACCGGCACATCGACACTCTCGTAGCCCCAACTCGCAAAGAGCGCCCGCAGCGTACTCGTCACGCGGGTACGGGTAGCGCTTTCGGAGGCGTCGGCGTAGCGGGTGCCTTCAGGCGGAGCGAGTTTCACGCCCTTAAGCGTACCGTTTCAGCCGCGTTCGTGCCTAGCGAGGTGAACCTCCGTGCTCGAGCACGCGCCCGCACATTCGGTTATCTAGCGTATCTGTGACGTAAAGCAGAGGCTCCCGGCGCTTCCGGCTGCAAGGGCGCCTGGGCGGTAGGAGAGCTGGCCTGTTGTCTCGTTCCACTCCGCAACGTCGCTGTCTGCGAGCGCCGTGTAGAGTGCTGTTTCGTTACCGCTCGCGTCGAGCAGGCGAAAGCCGTAAGCGCCCGCGTAGCTGTTCGCGATGAAGGTCTGCTCGAGCGTGAGGCTATCGGTCAGGGTGAACTGGCCCGCGCTCCCCGAGCCGTCGTTGCTGAACTGTACGCAGTACTCGAGCACCTCACCGGGTTTGGCGCTCGCCGTCGTTCCAAAGGTGCCGTTCTGGCTCTGGTTGCGCACGGCTTTGATGAGGGTGACAAGCGGGCTGCGGGGCAGAGGAACCGGGCTCGGGGACGGGGTATCGCCGGAAGCTGTCGTGGGCAGGGACGCGCTATGGGTGCTCGCTTCGCCTGCAAGAACCTGCACGGGCGGGACGGGCACGCCGCTTGCAAGTGTATAGCCGCTGTTGGGGTTTGGGACCGTGCTGCTGGCGTACGCCGTGTTTGTCGGGTCGTTGCTCGGCACGCTGCTCGCGCTCGGATAAACGACCCGCACGCTGAAGGTCACGGTGCAGGACTGACCTGCCGAGAGTGAAACCGTGCCACTCAAGAGGCGGCTGTCGCCAGAGCCAAATGCGCTGTTGGCGAGGCATGGGGCCGTGACTTGCGGCGGCGCCGTGACGCTCACGCTGCTCGCTGTAGCAAAGGTCGTCCCGCTGCCTGGACCGATGAAGTCGTTGACCTGAACGCCAGGCAGAAGCGTCGTATAGCGGTTTCCTACAGTGACCCTGAACGACACGTCGAAGGTGCGCAGGTCGACAGCCGTTACGCTAGTGGTCTGTTTGACGACGTCGATCTTGTAATCCGGAAACACGCAGCTCGCCCCGTCGCTCGCGGTCGAACTGCTCGAGCTGCTCACGAGCGTCGCCACGCCGGTCGTCAGGTTGATGGTGTAAAAGCCGCCAGCGTTGCGGTACACATAGAATGTCCCGGTCGCATCGAAAAAGACGCTACCCGCGCTGCCCCCGGCGTAACCACTCACCGCGAGGCTCGTGACCTGCCGCGTCGAGAGGTTATAGGTAAGCAGGGTCGTGTCGAGAAAGCCGTAGAGCAGACCGTCGACCGGGTTCAGCGCGATATCGCCCGAATTGACTGTCCTGTTAAAAGTCAGAGCTGTGGCTCTCCATCTATCTTTTGTCCGTGTAAGCTGGTAAACGATGTTGGTGTTGGCAAACGTCAGGTAAAAGTTTCCCTGCGAGTCGAAAGTGCCGTTGTTGTAGTCCCGGGCGGGTAACCCAATGACTCTACCCTGAGAGACGACAGCGCCACTCGCGTCGATTTGATAGATGGCATTGCTGTTGGTTTCGATCGCGTAGAGCAGATCGTCGGTTGGGTTGTAACCCAGGGCGTTGAGACGGTAAGAGGTGGCGCTGCCGACCGCGACGACAGTATAGGGAGACGTGCTGCGACCGATACGGTAGAGGGTGCTCGAGGTCGAGGCGTTTCGGATCTGGTAAAAGGCCCCGTCGCAGCTAAAAGCAGTTTGGGCTGAGGCGAACCCGAAGCACATCAGACATAGGTTGGCAAGCAAGCGCCAGGACGGCAGGATGAACCACGCACGGACCCGGGGAACAGCTCGAGCAACCGTGAACCGTGTCACAACGATAGTTGTAGCAATGGCAGTGGGACGGGCCTATAGGATATTTAACTACAGTTTTGTAACAAGATAAGGTGCGGGGTAAGGTTCCTTTCTCGAGGCATGATGCTCTTTATGGCTCCGGTTACGCCCCCACTCAGTCGCCCCTTCGTCTTGTTGCTTGCCCTTGCAACCGGCCTCGTTGTCGCCAATCTTTACTACGTCCAGCCCCTTCTCGATGTGATTGCCCAAGACTTTGGGGTGAGTGCCCGTACGGCGGGCATGCTCGTGACGCTAACGCAACTGGGTTACGCTCTTGGACTCCTCTTGATCGTCCCGCTCGGCGATGCGGTGCCGAGGCGACCTTTGGTCGTGTGCATCCTGGGTTTTGCCGTGCTGGCGCTCGTCGCCATAGGCTTGGCTCCAAACCTGACGATCTTCGCCCTCCTCTCGGTCGGTGTCGGCCTCGCGTCGGTGGTGGCGCAGATTCTGGTACCGCTGGCAGCGGCGCTGGCACCTGCAGAAATGCGGGGCAGGGTCGTTGGGACGGTCATGAGTGGTCTTCTGCTGGGGGTGCTGCTTGCCCGAACCGTCGCTGGTGCGGTTGCCGAAGTAGCAGGCTGGCGCTCGATCTACTTTCTGGCCGCCGTGCTGATGCTAATCCTCGCTGTTGCGCTCTGGCGGGCGCTGCCTCACGAGTCGCCTCGCCCACTTCATTACCCGGCACTCTTGGCGTCGGTATTTCGGCTGGCTCGAGACGAACCTGTGCTGAGGCTACGCGCCCTCTACGGCGCGCTCGGGTTCGGTGCCTTCAGCATCTTCTGGACCAGCCTCGCCTTCTTGCTTGCGCGTCCGCCCTACGGCTACAGCGAAGCGGTCATCGGCCTTTTTGGTCTGGTCGGCGCAGCCGGGGCGCTCGCGGCTGGGGGGGCCGGCCGCCTGGCTGACCGTGGCTACGCGGGCCCGGTAACCCTGAGCCTCGGTCTCATCACGCTCGCCTCGTTCGGCTTTATCGGCCTCGGGGCACACGTCTTGTGGGCGCTCATCGTGGGAGCCCTGCTCCTCGACTTGGGCGTGCAGGCGTTGCAGATCATCAATCAGAGCGAAATCTACCGTTTGAACTCCGACGCGCGCTCGCGGGTCACGACCGTCTACCTGACGACGTACTTTCTGGGTGGGGCGGTGGGCTCGGCGCTCTCCGGGTTGGCCTACAGCACCTTTGGCTGGCTGGGGGTGGCAGGCGCTGGTGGGCTCTGTGGACTGGCGATCGTCGTGACGTGGCTTCTGGTACGGGGCAGGAATCATGCCGAAAAAGCTTAAGATCCCTCATGGCTGTTCGTTTACGCGCTTTTCAAGAGACCGACTACCCGGTCCTGACGGCGCTCTACAACCGCTGCCGCCCCGACGTTCCTGAAACCGAAGCCACGCTGCGTGCGGCTGGCGAAGCTTTCAGTGATGACGAACAGCTCAACCTCGTCGCGGAGGTGACGAACGGCGAACTCGTTGGCGCAGCCTGGGCGCACACTGCCGATTCAGGCAAGGACCAGGTGCGCTTCGATATTCTGGCCTTGGTGTCGCCAGGCCTCGCTGAAACACTCTATGGGGTGGTGCTCGAGCGCTTCACTCCCCAGACGTCGGCCCTGCTGGTGCGGGTACGGGAGAACTGGACGGATCTGGGCTTTTATACACAGCGCGGCTTCAAGGAGTATGAGCGGATGTGGGAGTCGCGGCTCGCGCTCAGCACGTTCGAGCCTGCGCCCTTTGCACGCATTTCGGAACGTAGCGACCAGACGCCGGTCCGTATCTGCACACTGGCAGACATGCCTAAGACCGAAGCTGTGCAGCGCCGCCTCTACGACGCTGTAGTTGAACTCCTTGGCGACGTGCCGTTTAGCGAACCGCGCAATATCTGGCCCTTCGAGGTGTGGCAGAGGCGCTTCTGGCAGCACCCGAGCCGACGCCCCGAGAGTTTTTTTCTGGCGCTGGAGGGTGACGAGATCGTGGGCGTGAGTGAGCTACGGAGCGGAGCCCAGCCGGACTGGCTCTATACGGGCCTTACGGGGGTGAAGCCTGCGTACCGCCGCCGGGGTATCGCCCTGGCGCTCAAACTGAGCGCGCTCAGGCACGCAAAAGGCGCAGGCTTCACGATCGTTTCGACGCAGAATCATGTAGGCAACCGCCCCATGCTCTCGATCAACGAGGCGCTCGGCTTTGTCAAGGAGCCCGCCTGGATCAGGTTGAAAAAAGAGCTTTAGAGGGTGACGCCAGCTAGCTTGGGCGCGCCTTGAGGCCACTCGGCGAGGGCAAGCTAGCTTTGGCAGCTGGAGCCCTGTGGGTTTTCTCGGCTGTTCCGAGGTTGGTGACAAACAGCTCCGTCACGCCGCTGATGACCCGCTCGAGGCTGAAACCGAGTTCACGCCGCTGATAGGCCAGCAGGGGCGGTGAGAACGCGGCGAGGAGCGCGTCGGTGGCGAAAACGACGTCTCCCAGAGACGTTTCACCGTTTGCCCGTGCCTCGCGGAAAAGCTTTCTGACCCGCTCGACCATCCAGAGGTGATGGTCTTTTTTGTAGCATTCGAAGCGGTCGGGACCGGCGCTTTCGTGAGACGCCAGAAAGAGGGGCAGATGCGCGTCGATAAAATGAACCTTCTGCGCGACTAGCCACTCGAGCCGGGCCAGCGCTGGTTGGGTCCGGGCATGACCTGCAAGGTACGTTTCGGCCTCGTCACGAAAAACGGCCATGTCCTCGGCAAAGAGTGCTTCAGACAGTTCACCCTTGTTGGCAAAGCGGCGATATAACGTACCCTGACCAACGCCAGCAGCCTTGGCAATGTCTTGCATTTTAATGTCTTCGAACGGCAGCTCACCTAAAAGCCGCCTGACCGCCCGCAGTATCCGCTGACGATTTTTGGCTGCATCTGCCCGTTCAGACAGCCCATTAGGCGGTGCGCCTAAAGTTTTCTGCATACGTGTCGACCCTTACCTCTCTATTGTCATGAGTGTAGCAGGTTTTTCCATGTGGATGTAAGTCCAGTTCGCAAAGAAAAACGGATAGGTGTCCACTTGACAAACGGACACTTGTCCGCTACTATCATCTAAGCGGATAAACGTCCGCATAGCATCCGGAAGGGAGTGGATGTGAACGCAGGATCAGCAATCCAAGTTCAGCCCCTCGCAGTATCCCCCCTAAGATATTCACGCGCTTATCGCGCAGAGCAAAGGAAAACCATGAACATGAAAACTATCACCACAAAAGTACTCTTGACACTAGGTCTCACCTTCGCAGCACTTGCCGGTGCACAAACCCCGCTCGCGTTTCAGAGCGTTGCCCGCGCCGGGGACAGCATGAGCCTAGCCGCCAACACCACCTGGACATCGTTTAGCGAGCGTGGCTTCACGGGTAGACTGACCGGGATGACTGCAGACGCTGTGACCTACACCTTCAGCCAAGGCTCTGACACCCTCGAGGTCACGGTGCGCCAGACCAATAGCGGTGTTCTCCTGATCACCAAGGATCTGAACGCCGTCGTTCTGGCAGGCAAGTAACCCTTTCAGGTCAAGCCCATACAATCGGCAAGATCAAGAAAACGCGTGCGGACAGTCTCGACTGTCCGCACGCGCTCTTGGATTCGGAGCGCGAATCCTATTTGACCGAGTGTCAACTGAATTCGTGCCCAAGACTTTTAGGGTTGTTCCAGCCCGCAAGGATGTGGACGTGGGTGTGAAATACCTCCTGTCCGGCTCCCGGTCCGACATTGACGACGAGGCGGTAGTCGCCTAGGCCATTGGCGCGGGCCGTTTTGATGGCGGCTCCGAGCAGAGCACCAACATCCGCCGCACCCTGGGCGTCGAGCATATCGTCGAGGCGCGGACTCGCCCGCTTCGGGATCACCAATAGATGAACGGGCGCTTTGGGCGCGATGTCTTTAAAGGCCAGAAAGTCGTCGTCCTCATAGACTTTGCTCGCAGGGATCTCGCCATCGAGAATTTTTTGAAAGACTGTCGTTTCGCTCATGTCGACCTCGTTTCGAGTAGCGCTGCCACGGACCATTCTAGGGCTTCGGATTGGACCTTTGAAGTGATAAGACCGGACAGGGAAAGGTGCGGTCGCCCGCGCAGCTGGGGCTGCGTAGGTCTATAGTTTGGACGTACACCGCAGCTCAGTCAGGTTCGGCAAAGGGATGAACGCAGCAAGCAGGGTTTCCTCTCGAGCTCGGAAGTTAAAATAAATTAAGGATCTTGTAAGGTAAGACCTGCTACCCTACCCCTGTTATGAAGGGTGCCCTTGCGTGACGACCTCGAAAGCCGCAGCGTTCCTGCCTTCCGGCTGTTTAGCGGGATTCACGCATGACGACGCATAATCTGCTCTTTGCCCTACCGGCCTGCATTGCCACGGTTTGCATGCTGGCCCTCGCTCTCGTGTCGTTTTTTAGCTCGCGTCGCGCCGCTGCTCGGGCCTTCACGGCGTTTTGTCTGCTCGTCTTTATCTGGTGTTTCGGAGCGACCGCCGAACAGCTGAGCTGGACTCTGGAGGCGCAGCGGTCTTGGGCCAAACTCGAGCATGTCGGTATCGCCTGGGTTGGACTTGCCTGGTTGACGTTCTGTGCCGCTTATACCGGTACACTGCGCCGCCCTGTTCGCCGCTACTGGCCTCTGGCGCTAATACCGCTACTCTCGCTGGGACTCGTCCTGACCAACGAAGCTCACGGCCTCATCTGGTCGGCGGTTCGCTGGAACGGCACGGACGCCATCTTCGAGCATGGCTGGTGGTTTCGCTACGTCTACTTACCTTACGGCTACGCGATGGTTTGTCTGGGCAGCCTGCTGCTCATGCGGAGCTTTCTGTCGGCCACCGCGAGCTACCGACGTTCCCTTCTCTACTTGATCCTCAGTTCCTGTGTACCCCTTGTTCTCAACGCCACTTATCTAGCGGGGTACAGACGACTTCCCTTCGACTTGACTCCGCTGGGGTTTGCCCTGAGTGGCGTACTCGTGGGCTGGACCTTGCTGCGTAACCGCTTTTTGCAGCGTGAGCCCGTATCGCTCGAGCAGCTGTTGCAGCACCTGCCCGACGCTGTTTTGTTGCTCGACCTCAAGGGGCGCATTCTCGAAGCCAACGTCGCCGCACGTAAGCTTTTCGGGGAAAACATGAGAGGTCGGCAGTTGCTCGAATGGGTTCCCGACCTGTCGAGCTTCCTCCTCGATCCTGAAACCGGTGAAACTGTCTATCGACGGAACGGGCGAAGCTACCGTGTTCGCTCCGAGCTTCTGGCCCGCGGGGGTGCTGCGCCGGTGGCAAGGCTGCTCGGTCTGCGGGACGTCACCGAGTATGTACGCGCAACCGAGCAGCTCGAGCAGCAGTCGGCCTTCCAAGAGGCGCTGATCGGGGGGATGCGGGGTCTGCTCGAGGCCGACACCGGACCGAAGGCGTATCAGAACCTTCTCGAGCAGGCGATGCAGATTATCTCCGGCACGGAGGCGGGCAGTGTTGTGCTGCAGAAGACGGATGGGCGCTTCGGTTACGTCGCCAGCGTCGGGTTCGACCCCGAGCTTTTGAAACAGGTGACCTTCGAAAAGCACGAGCTGTTTTATGGGGGAGCCCTCATCGACCGACCGACGCTGATCACCGATATCGACGAAGTCAATACCCAGACCTTGCCGTGCGAAAAGGCTGAGCTTATTCGCGCGGCAGGGTTTGGCAAGCAGTACCGGGTTTCGCTCGCCATGCCTGTATTTCTGGACGGCGAACTGATTGCCCTGGTTTCGCTCGACAACGCCAGTAATCCTGGGGCTTTCGGACCGGAGGCCCGGCGACTCGCCGAAGTCTTTTCCAAACACGTCGCTACGGTCTTGCAAAAGGCACGTTTCAAAGAGCAGCTCGAGGAGGCGGTCAGGGGGCAGACACTTTTGGCGCAGATCGAGCGCCTGCTGCTAGAGACGCCCGAACTCAAGAACTTTTTTCCGCTCCTGGCGAGTGCGCTGTACCAGACCGAAGGGCTCGGCGTCGATCAAGTCGCGATTTACGAGCGGCAGGCTCGCGGGCTCACGGCGCACATCTACTGCGCGGAAGAAGAGCGCCGCACGCAGCTTGCCAGAGAACTCGGTGAAGCGGGCCTGCTCACACCTAAAGCCGAGGGAACCGACTTGCTGAGTTGCTGCATTGCCGACCGGACGCCGCGCTACTTTGCCGACGTCTTGCAGGAAGACGGATGGATCCGGCTCGAGTCCAACCCGGCGCGCACGGTCTTTTACTGCCCACTCTTACAGGGTGGCGAGGTTTGGGGCGTTCTCGAGTTTTCCTCCGACACCCGTCACGCTTTTAGTGAGGCGACACGCGAACTGCTGCTGAATATCGTCCAGAGTACCGAACTGGCCCTCGCCCGTGAACACGACCGGGCACGGCTCGAGCTCGAGCTGGCCCGCATGAATAGCGTCGTGAGCAGTGCTGAAATCATGCGGGCCTTTCGTACACACCGACACGTCTTCGAGGAGGCTGCGCGCGCTGTCTTGCAGCGAACCCGGGCCGACTTGAGCGCGCTCTTCTGGTACGACGCGCGGGTTGAGGGCCTGGTGCTCGAGGTCGGGTTTCGCTCTCGGAACGGTCATCTCACACCCATACCCCATCACACGCTGCTGCGCGAGCCGAGCCTGAGCGGGCGCGTCATGGATGAAAACACGACGCTGCGTATCGACGACGCACACCTGCTCACCGAGTACATAAAAAATAGAGGAGACAGTTTTCCTCTTCGCGCCTATGTGGGTACACCGCTCCATGATGAGGATAATCGTCCGGTTGGCGTTCTGGTGGCCCTCAAACAAGACGATGGAGCAGGCTTCGAGGCGGGTGACGTGGCGTTTCTCGAGGCTATCGCGCAGGCCACCAGTGCCGCGACCATCCGTCTCAAGCTTCTAGCCGAAGCAGAGGACCGGGCGAACGCGTATGAGGAGCTCTACCGCACCGCGGAGCGCCAACATCACGAACTCGCTCTTCTCGACCGGGTACGTACGGCTCTCGCCCGTGAACTCGATCTGTCTCAGGTGGCCCAGAGGCTTGTCGCGGTGCTCTCCGACAGTCTTGGTTACGCCGCCGTAAGGGTGTACTGGCTCGAGGACAAGACGCTCGTCTTGCGCGAGCAGGCGGGCACAGGCAAGCGTAGGGGCGACGCTATGGTTCGTCAGGCTGTCCTGAACCGGGCTGTGGAGGAAGGGCAGCCTGTGCTAAGTGAGATACGCAACGCGGGAAGTGGAGAATCTGCCGGAAGCAGTACCTGGAAAATCGCCATACCCCTCTATGGTCACGCAAAGATTTTGGGGGTTCTGAGCGTCGAAAGTCACGTGGGTACCGAACTCGCCGAGGAAGACCTCAAGCTACTGACCGCCCTCTCCGAACAGGTGAGTATCGCCGTCGAACGCGCACTCCTCTACACCTATATCCGTGAGAGTGAGACGCGTTTTCGCCTGCTAGCCGAGAACATGAGCGACCTGGTGTGTCTGCATACCCCGGAGGGTCGTCTCTCTTACGTCAGTCCCTCGAGTGAGGCGGTCCTTGGCCTTACCGCCGAGACGCTTTTGGGCGAGCCTCTGATCCCTCATCTGCATCCCGAGGACGTGCCTATTCTGGACGAGCACCTGGCGCACGGATTTTTGCTTGGGAGCGCGCCACTTCGTTTGCGCCTGTGCCGCGCCGACGGCGTATACCGCTGGTTCGACACGGTGATTCACCCGCTCTACGACGATAGTGGTGAGCTCCGGGGCTTTACCTCGGCGTCGCGGGACGTGACCGACCGCCGCGCGATGGAAGAGCGCCTGCGCCACGCTGCACACTACGACAGTCTCACCGAGTTGCCCAACCGTAGCCTCTTTCTGGAGCGCCTGGAACGGGCGCTCGAGGTGCAGCGCACCGGGGACGAGACCGCCGTCCTCTTTATCGACCTCGACCGCTTCAAGATGGTGAACGACAGCCTCGGACACCAGGCGGGCGACGCCCTGCTTAAACGCCTCAGTGCGCGCCTGCTCGCGCATGTTCGGCCCGACGACACCGTCGCGCGCCTCAGTGGTGACGAGTTTTGCGTGCTGCTCGAGGGACTCACGAGCCAGGAAACGGCGCTCCAGATCGCTGAAAGGCTTCAGCAAGCCGTCGCTGCACCGTTTTTGCTCGAGGGCCGTGAATGTTTCGTCAGCGCCAGCATCGGCGTCGCCTTCGCCGAGGGAGTCCCGCACGCCGCCGAACTCCTGCGCAACGCGGACATCGCGATGTACCGGGCCAAGCACGGTGGGCGCGACGCGCTGGTCGTTTTCGACCCGAGTATGCACCAGGAGACGGTAGACCGCCTGACCCTGGAGGGCAGCTTGCGCCACGCGCTCGAGCACCGGGAACTGAATTTGCATTACCAGCCTATTTTCAATCTGCAAACGGGCGCGCTGACGGGCTTCGAGGCACTCTGCCGCTGGAAGCTGGCGGGCCGCGCCGTGCCTCCCGACACCTTTATCCCGATTGCCGAAGAGACAGGACTGATTACCAGGCTCGATGCCTGGGCCGTGCGGGCGTCGTGTGAGCAGCTTGTCGCTTGGCAGCGAGAGTACGATCTGCCCCCTTCGGTCGGGGTCAGTGTCAACCTCGCTTCGCGCTCGTTCGAGCAAGATGACCTCATGCCGATGCTGGCGCGTGCGCTCGCCGAAACGGGCTTAAGTGCGTCGAGTCTTACTCTCGAGCTGACCGAGCGTACGGTGATGCGGGACAGCGCCGAAGCGGTCGAGGTGTTGCAGGCGCTGCGGCGTCTGGGTGTGCGGGTTCAGGTGGACGACTTCGGAACGGGATACTCGTCTTTGCGCTACCTCCATACGCTCCCGCTCGATTCGCTCAAGATCGACCGATCGTTTATCGCGCAGCTGACGACCGGGCAGCCCGGGATGGTCGTCCGAAGCATCTTGGCGCTGGCCCAAGGGCTCGAGCTTCAGGTGGTGGCCGAGGGGATCGAAACTTCCGAGCAGCTCGAGCAGCTCCGGGGGCTCTCCTGCACCTACGGTCAGGGCTACCTGCTCTCGCGCCCACTCGCACCCGCCGATCTCGAGGCGGCGATCCTTAGACCCAAACGCTGGACGTTTCCAGGACGCCCTATACGGGAGTCCTCGGCTCTCGATCTGCGCAACTAGGCTTCAGAGTCGCTAGGAGGCCAACTGGGTCTGAAGCAACACCAGATTGTCGCGGTGAATCACTTCGTCGAAGTCTTTCGCGCCGAGAATATCGGCGATCTCGCGGGTGTGTTTGCCCCGGATCCGCTGCAGGGAGGGGCTCGAGTAGTTACAGAGCCCGAGCGCCACGCGCGCGCCCTCATGAGTCACAGCGACCGCGTCTCCAAAGGAGAACGTCCCTGATACCCCGGTGATGCCTTTGGGTAGCAGGCTGCGC
Source organism: Truepera sp. (assembly GCA_048594695.1). Classification (GTDB taxonomy): domain Bacteria; phylum Deinococcota; class Deinococci; order Deinococcales; family Trueperaceae; genus Truepera. The sequence goes on from JBMDWS010000122.1 coordinate 17,930, forward strand.
CCGGTGCGCAGCGCCCGCAGCGCACCCGCGTCGACCTCGAGCTCACCACGCGTGCGCTGCTGCGCTAGCCAGCTCTTGCGCGAAGGGGTGTGGGCCTTGGCCAGAAAACGCGTCCCGCGAATCTCTCCCGCTGCGAGCGCCTCGAGGCCCGCCCCGCCCCCACCGATAATGAGCGTCTCGGTACCGGCGCCCGTCGCGAGCGCGGCGGCCCGCAGCTTGGTGACCATGCCGCCCGTGCCCCGGGTCGTCCCGGCACTGCCCGCAAGGTGCAGGACCTCGGTGATGTCCTCGACGACCTCGAGCCGCTTCGCCTCAGGGTTCAGGCGCGGGTCTGCGTCGTAGAGCCCCTCGACGTCGGTGAGGATGACGAGCGCGTCGGCCCCGACGAGGTGCGAGGCCCAGGCCGAAAGCGAATCGTTGTCCCCGAACTTGATCTCGCTCGTCGCTACCGAGTCGTTTTCATTGATGATGGGCAGCGCGCCGAGCTTGAGGGAGGCCTCGAGCGCGTTTTTGGCGTTGACGTAGCGTTCTCGGTCCTGAATGTCGGCGGCGGTCAGCAGGAGCTGCGCGACCGGCAGCGGCGCGAAGGCTCGCGCCCACTCGAGCATCAGCAGGCTCTGCCCGACCGCCGCCGCCGCCTGCTTTTCGGGCAGGGTCAGCGGCAAGCTGATCCCTAACCGTTCGCGCCCGGCAGCGCCAGCACCCGAGGACACCAGCACGACTTTGCAGCCGAGCTGCTCCTGCAACACACCGAGGCCGCGGGCGAGGGCCCAGAGGAGCGGCGGATAGATGCGCCCATGGGTGTCGGTCAGGGACGAGGTGCCAATCTTGACGACGACGCGCTTCCAGCGCAAGCCGTTAACGGGTTGCATGAATGTGCCGTTCGGCCTTTTCGATACTCTGCTTGGTCCACGGGGGAGCTTTGGGATGGGTCATGACTTCGGTGGGGGTGAGCCAGACAACGTCTGCGAGCTCTGTGGAATCGAGGGCTCTGGCGTTGCCTTGGGCGTAGGTGCACAGAAAAACGATATCCATGACTGCCACACCGTCGTCGCTCTCAAACCAGTTGCTTTCGAGAAAAATGGGGCCCTCTACCGTCACGCCAGTTTCCTCGAGGACTTCGCGTTTCAGGGTGTGCTCGAGCGTATTTTGCTGGGCGTCACTGAATTCGACCTTGCCGCCCGGCAAGGACAGCGTTCCCGGTGCGTGCGCTTCCGCGTCACTACGCACGGTCAGTAGGTAACGCGCGCCGCGCCGCACCACGCCCTCGACGTTGACGAAAAAAAAGGGGGATTGGGGTTCAGGCGTCGACATAGGCTAAAAACTCCTCGGGAATCACGGTCTTGTCCACCAAAAGCGCGTCCCCCTCGTGTCTTGCCCTTCCTTCGCGCTCGAGCGCCTTTAGGCTCGCTTGCACCTTGCCCTGCACTTGGCGCAGGAATGCCGTGCTCCAGTCGGCCTCACCGGGCCTCACCCGCTCCAGAAAAGCGCGGTGAAAGGCGGGGAGTTCGTCCAGCGGAATACGGGCCTCGAGAGCTTGCCAGTCTACCCAGTCCATGCTTCATGCTAGCAGCCATCAGCCTCAGGTGGTGACGCTCATTTGTAGGGTGGGCGCGTAGACTGGGCCGTGACCAAACGCATCGCATCCTTTCAGGGCACACTGCAAGCTTCCGACACCAAAAAACACCTCGAGTTCCCATTCGATATGCCTGTGGGTGCAGTGGGGCTCGAGATTGTG
>JBMDWS010000123.1:0-11771 GCA_048594695.1 Truepera sp.
GGCTCAAGCAGGTCGTCTTGAACCTCGTGCAAAACGCGCTCAACGCGGGCTCGAGCCAGATCAGCGTGTCGCTTTTAAAAGAAGGAAAGTGGGCCCGGCTCGAGGTCCTCGACAACGGACCGGGCATCCCCGAATCGGCTATCCCCAACCTTTTCGACCGCTTCTACCGGGTCGATGGGGCGCGCAGCACGCGCGGTAACGGCTCGGGTCTGGGGCTTGCCATCGTCAAGTGGATCGTCGAGCAGCATGGCGGCACGGTCGGCGTCGAATCGAAAGTGGGTGAAGGGACGGTCTTCACCGTGATGCTGCCCGTGCTCGAGCCGGACACTTAGGCGAGTCTGATTCCTGCTCCGCGAGTTATATGCCCGACGTGGTGGAGGGGGGCGGGGCAGTGGCTGCGTACGCTCTCCTCATCCTCTGGCGCGACAACGAGCAGGAAGCCAATCCCCATGTTGAAGACCTCGAAAAGTTCGTCCCGGCTCACGTCGCCTGCGCCGCCAAGCACGCGGAAAATTTCCGGTATGGGCCAGGTGGGGTAGATGTCTGCCCCTAAACCCTCGGGCAGAATGCGTGGCAGGTTGCCAGGGATGCCGCCGCCGGTAATGTGCGCCATCCCCCGAACGAGGCCCACGTCGAGAAGTGGTGTCACGGCCCCAAGAAAGCTCCGGTGCGGGGCCAGCAGCGCGTCGCCTACCGTGGCGTCGCCCAACGGCTCGTCGTAGCGCCCGGCGAGCAGCTGGCGAGCGAGCGAAAAGCCGTTGGTCTGGAGGCCACCCGACTCGAGCCCGAGCAAGACGTCGCCCTCGCGTACGCGTTCCCCCGTCACGATCCGGCTGCGCTCGACGACGCCGATGAGCGTGCCGACGAGGTCGAATTCACCCGCTTCATAGACGCCGGGCATCTCGGCGGTTTCGCCACCCAGGAGCGGGATGCCGTGGTCGCGACAGGCCGCGGCGGCGCCGCCCACGAGACTTGCGGCGACGCTGGGCTCGAGCCGCGCAGAGGCGACGTAGTCGAGAAAAAAGAGGGGCCGCGCACCCTGGACCAGCAGGTCGTTGACGCAGTGATTGACGAGGTCGCTGCCGAGCGTATCGAAGCGTCCAAGGGCAGAAGCGACTTTGGTTTTGGTGCCGACGCCATCGGTCGAGGCGACGAGGACGGGCGCGTCCATCCTCGTAAGGGCCGCTGCGTCGTAGAGACCGCCGAACGCGCCGAGCCCGGCGAGGACCTGCGGGGTGTAGGTGGCGGTCACGGCCCCCTTGATCTGGGCGAGCGTCGCGTCGCTAGCGTCGAGGTCGACACCGGCGGCGGCGTAGGCGGGAGCAGTCGCGTGGGATCGGGTCATGCCCCATCTTACGGGGTGCGGCACGGGCCGCAGGGCAAGCGGGCGGTAAACTGGCCTGTGACTGCCCTAACGGCCTGGCGGGTGCTTCTACCCCTGCCTCTACCCCCTTTCAGTTTTCTTCCGCCACACGGGGCTGAGACACCTGCGCTCGGGTGCCGCGTGGTGGTGCCGTGGCAGGGTGGGCTGCGGATCGGTATTCTGGTCGGCCTCGAGCCGCTCCGGGGTGGGGCCGGTCTCGAGCTGCGTGAGGCGGTGGGGGTGCTGGAGCGCGAGCCTTTGCTTACGTCAGCCGGCCTTATGCTGCTGGAGCGTGTAGCCGTCTACACCTGCGTCCCTCTCGGGATGGTTCTGAAAGACCTCCTGCCGACCGGGCTTAGCGCCGAGTTGCGTCACGAGGTCCGGGCGCACATGATCCTGGCAGGTGAGCCACTGGACACCGTTTGGACAGACGCGGTGCATGTGCCGTTGGCCCGGCTCGAGCTCTACCGCCGTCAGGGAGCGCTCGAGGAGCGTGTGTCGCCTATACCCAAGCGTGTGTCGTGCCTCGTACCACTCAAAGAGGGCGACGCGGCCCTCGACGGTGCCCCGCGTGCCAATCAGCGGCGTGCGCTCGCGCACCTCTGGGATTTGGGCAGTGCCGAGAGCGCCGCTGCCCTCGCCCGCGCGACGAGAGTCCCTGAAAACGCCGTGCGCGCACTCGTCAAAAAGGGGTATATAGGCTACGCCGAAACCGACGCGCCTCCAGCTTCCCTCAGCGCCGTGGTGCCCGCCGAAAATACACCACTTACGCATATCACGCTGCCCCCTTCGCCCTTGCTGAGCGTGTCGGGCGGGTCGCGTGCGGCGCGGGTTCTCGCCCTTTTGCCCCTCCTGAAAGAGACGCTGGCGTCGGGCCGAAGTGCGCTGCTGCTCGCGCCTGAGCAGACCGTGTTGCAGGAAGCTGCCTCGCTCCTGGCGACTGCACTGCCCGTCCATATCTTGTCAGGCGAAACCCCGGACCCTGAACGTCAAACCCTTTGGACCCGCTGCCGTGCGGGAGAGCCGTTCGTGCTGGTCGGGTCGTATCTGGCACTCTCGGCGCCGCTCGAGCTGGGCTGCGTTGTGGTTCTGGAGGAAGCGAGCAGCACGTACAAACTGACCGCCGGGTGCCGTATCTTCGTACCGACGGCGGCACGCTTTCTGGCTGAGGCCGCAAACGTACGGTTCGCCCTATGCGACGCGCTCGAGACACCTGAAACGCGGGCACTCGTGCCAGCAGACGGACATGTGAGTCTGGAGAGCGGTACGCCGCGCACGCATCTCGTCGACCTCAAGGCCGGTGGCTGGCCTCTCAGCGCCGACCTGGTGCTGCTCCTCAAACAGGTGGCCGAGCGTGGTCGGCAAGCTATTTTGCTCGCACCCCGGCGGGGATTTTCGGCAGCGCTTCACTGTCCCGAATGCGAGCACGTCATCATGTGCCCCAACTGCGATCTGCCACTGCGCTATCACCGGGAACGCTACCTGCTTCGATGCCATCAGTGTGGGCATCAGAGTCGCGCCCCCGACTACTGCCCGAATTGCAGCAACCCTGGGCTCAGCCCGACCCGCGCGGCGGGTACCCAGTGGATCGCCGCTGAAGTGGCGAAGGTCGTGCCCGACCTTACGGTGCGACGCTACGACAGCGACAAGCGCGAGGATCTGAGCCCGTTCATGGCGGGGGAGCCGGGGGTGCTGGTAGCGACGACGGCGTGTCTGCGGCATCCCCCGCTCCCCAATGTTTCCCTGATCGGGGTCACACTGCTCGACGCGTTTTTGTCCCTCGGCGACTTTCGTTCGGAGGAGTCGGCGTTTCGGCTTCTTCTCAACCTCGCTGAACTCGCCCCCGAGCGACGGCCCCTGACACTCGTGCAGACCTTTGCGCCGGAGAGTCCGCTTCTCCACGCCTTCGTGACGGGTGAGCGCGAACACTTCGTCACGGAGCTGCTCGGGCGCCGGGAACTCTTTCACTACCCGCCCTACGCGGCCCTCGCCAAGGTGCAGCTGAGCGCCCGCGACGCCGCGAGCGCCGAACACGCTGCGACGTGGCTGGCGGGGGCGTTGAGAACGGCTGGGGCGACCGACGATGAGCTTCTCGGCCCGAGCCCCGCACCGGTAGCGCGGGTCAAGCGGCAGTACAGCTATCAGCTCTTTGTACGCACGCCGCTCGAGCACCTCGCAGCGCGCCTCGAGCCCGCCCTCAACTACCGGGGGCCTGCGAGATTGCGCATCGACGTGGACCCTCGCGACGTAACCGGATTTCTCGAGTAACCGCGAAAGCTGGCAACGAAATGAAAAGAAATCTTTCACGAGCAGGATATTGTGAAATGCAGCACATGCTTGCGATAGTGAGGGCTGCGGGTACGCGGACTGCCGAGGCACCTACCAAGCACCCGGAAAAAACGCGGTAGAGTGGTACGTATTTATGATTCAGAACCGCAGGGCATCTTTCGACTATGAACTCCTCGAGCGCTTCGAGGCAGGGCTTTCGCTGACCGGCAGCGAGATCAAGTCGCTGCGCGCGGGTGGCGTCACGCTCGGGGAGGCGTTCGCCCGCGTCAAGAACGGCGAAGTTTGGCTCGAGGGGATGCACATTCCGCCCTACAAGCAGGCGAGCTACAACAACCATGAGCCTTTACGCAGCCGCAAGCTCCTTCTCAGCAAGCGTGAAATCGGTGAGATCAGTAAGGGGCTCGAGCGCAAGGGCCTGACGCTCGTGCCGACGCGTCTCTACTTCAAGGGGGGCTGGGCCAAGCTCGAGGTCGCCCTCGGGCGCGGGAAAAAGCGCTACGACAAGCGCCAGGACGAGGCCAAACGCGACGCCCAGCGCCAGATCGAACGGGCGCTCAAGCGTTAGATGGGGCGCGCCCTGCTGCGCGGGCTCTGCCTTATTGGCGCCCTCGTTACGCTTCAGGCCCAGGCCCAGCAGCAACTCGTCGTCGACGGCGTGCCGGTCCCGGGTCTTGATACAGGGCTCGTGCCCGGCACAGCCTACGCTCCGGCAGAGGGCTACGCGCAGGCGCTCGGGGCTACCTACCGTGAGGACGCAGGCGGGGTGCTGCTCGAGTTCGGCGGGCGTTACCTGAGCCTCAGGAGCTTCGGCAGTCCCGAACAGGCTGCCGAGGTAGAGGGAGCCGTCACCCTCGACGGGGAGGTGATGCCGGGACCGGGCGCGGTTGTACGGGAGAACGTCGCTTACCTGCCGGTCAAGCGCGTGACCGAGGTGCTGGGCGGCAAGGCCGCCTACCTGGGGCCACAGCAAACCGTCGCGGTGGTCTTTCCGCGCCCGCGCCTGCTGGGGGTCGAACCCCCCAGTATCTGGGGGAGCTCCGAGCGCTTCGTGCTGACCTTTTCTGCGCCGGTAACGCTCGAGACCTTCTTCGAAACCTCGCTGCGGGTGCTGCGTCTACGCTTCGAGCGCGCTGAACTTGGCGACGTACCGCTGGCCTCGTCGCGCGTGTCGCCGGGAAGCCGTTTCAGCGACGCCGTGTTCATCCCGGAAACGGGCTACCTCGACTTCAACCTGACCCTGCGCGAGGGCAACACGTACAGCGTCTTCAGCGAGCCCTTGGGCGAAGGGGTGCGCGTTGTCCTCGACCTCATCGGAGATGACGGGGCGCGCCGAACCGAGCGCCCGTCACTCCTGGTGCAGGCCGGGCCGGGGACGGGGAGGCTGGCTCAGCGTCTGGCTGAGGCGCTGGGCGAACGGGGCGTCGTCGTGGGACTGACCGGGGATGCCGCCAACCCCGAGGAGGCTCGAGATGGTGTCGACACGTCGCTGCTCGTGGCCCTCGGGCGCGCTTCCCTGGAGGCCGACCGTTTCAACCTCTACTACCTTTCCGACAGTGCGGCAGTGCCCCTCCTGCACGCGCCGCTGCGCCGTGCGGGTGCACTTGCCACCCTGTCGAGTGTAGAGCAGGCGCGGCTGGCCGGCCTGACGCCGGACCTGGCCTGGGGTGAGCGGGCTGCAGGTCTTTTGGCCGAGAGCCTCGAGGCCAGCACCCCGCTGCGCCGCGAGCTTGTGCAGGCTGCACCCCTGCTTGCGCTCAGCGGCGCAGCCGGGCGCGGACTCTTTCTCGAGCTCAATCAGGCCGATCTCGATGATCCTGGCCTTGTGTCTCCTCTCGCGGCGAGCCTCGAGGCGCTCGCCCGGAGGCCCTGAAGTGACCGACCTTCGGCCTCTTCCCACCCTTCTGGGGTTGGTTGTCGCCATCTTGGGCCTACTCTTTCTCGTTCAGTCGCGGGAGACTACCCCTGCACCGCCCCCAGTCGTGACGCTCGAGCCTCTGCCCAATACGACTTTTCGGGCGCTCCTGTTTCACGAAACAGGCACCGAGGTTCGCTCGCGTGAACTGCTTCTCAGTGCCGCCGACACGCCCGAGGCGCGTCTCGCGGCGACCTTGCAGGCGCTCAAAGGGTGGCTCGGGGATGCTTGGCCGCCGAGCCTCACGGTCCCCACCGTTTTCGCTCTCGGGGAGGGGCGTGTGGTGCTCGACTTTGCGCTAAGCGGCGCTCCGCAAGTAAGCGTCGCGACCGAGCTTCAGCTTCTCGGGTCGATTCGCCACACAGCGGCGCGACAGGGCGTCTCCGACGTTTTTATCCTCGTCAACGGGCGCACCGCCCCGACGTTTCTGGGTCAGGTCGCGCTGCCGCAGTCCCTCGACTAGCCTGAGGTGAGACGGGCCGCAGCCGTTTGTCCCAGGAGCAGTGCCCCGTAGCCCAGAAACAGATTGCCGCCGATATAGAGGAGCGCGTAGCCCAACTGACCACTTGTCAGGAGCCCGTGGCTGTCGAGCTCGAAGGTCGAGAAGGTCGTAAACGCCCCGACAAAGCCCGTCCCCAGCGTCAGGAACCAGAATGGGCTCAGCTGATCGCGAAGGGCGAGGCCCGTGAGAAAAGAGAGAATAAACGATCCCAACACGTTGACGACGAGGGTGGCGAGGGGTAGGCCAGCGTAGGGCGTCTGGAGGAGCCGCGCCTGGAGGGTCACGGTGACGAGAAAGCGGCAGAGCGCCCCGAAGGCTCCCCCTACCATCACGCCTACAATGCTGGCGAGGGGCGGCATCAGGGGTACATGCGGGTCAGGAGGCGCGGGAAGGGGATGACCTCGCGCAGGTGATGCACGCCCGTGACCCAGGCCAGCAGCCGCTCGAGCCCCAGCCCGAAGCCCGAGTGGGGCACCGAGCCGTAGCGTCTAAGGTCCAGGTACCACTCGAACGCCTCTAGGGGCAAGCCGTGCGCCTCGATCCGCGACTTCAGGAGGTCGTAGTCGTGAATGCGCTCCGAACCACCGATCAGCTCGCCGTAGCCTTCTGGGGCAATCAGGTCGTCGCACTTGACGCGCGTCGGGTCGTCTGGATAGGGCTCCATGTAGAAGGCTTTGGTTTCGGTGGGCCAGGAGTGAATAAAGACCGGGCGGTCGTAGAGGTTGCCGAGAATGGTCTCGTGCGGTGCGCCGAGGTCCTCGCCCCACGGCAGGGCCTCGCCGTGTTCGGCGAGCTTGGCGAGTGCCTCGTCATAGGAGAGGCGGGGAAACCCTCCCTTTGCAGTCGCCTCGAGCACCGCCGTGTCGCGCTCCAGGATCTCGAGTTCCGTCTGGCGCGTTTTTAGCACGCGCCCGACCAGATACGACACGAAATCTTCCTGCAGACGCATGTTGCCCTCATGCTCCAGATACGCCACTTCCGGTTCGACCATCCAGAACTCGAGCAGGTGCCGCCGCGTCTTCGATTTTTCAGCCCGAAAGGTCGGCCCGAAGGTATAGACGCGGCCTAGGGCGAGCGCTCCGGCCTCGGCGTAGAGCTGCCCGGACTGCGCGAGGTAGGCGGTGTCCTCGCCGAAGAGGTCGATCTCGAAGAGGTTGGTGGTGCCCTCGGCAGCGTTGGGCGTAAAAAACGGCGAGTCGAAGCGGACGAAGCCGCGTTCGGCAAAAAAGTCGTGAATGCCGCGCTCGAGTTCGTCCCGGACGCGCATGATGGCCCACGGCACCCGGTGACGCAGGTAGAGGTGGCGGTGATCGAGCAAAAAGTCCACGCCGTGCTCTTTGGGCGTGATCGGATAATCCTCGGTTCGGGAGACGAGTTCGAGGGCGCTGACGCCTATTTCGACCCCCGACTTGGAACGCGTGTCCGCCCGGACTTCGCCGGTAACGATTACGCTCGACTCTTGCGTGAGTGAACGGGCGAGCGTGAACGTCTCCTCGTCCACATCGTTTTTGGCGAGCACGCCCTGCACGAAGCCTGTTCCGTCGCGGAGCTGCAAAAAAGCGATCTTGCCGCTCGAGCGCGACCCTGCGAGCCAGCCCTGCAAGGTAACGGTCTGACCGATATGGTTTTTGAGATCCTGAATGCTGACGACCATAGGGGAGAGTCTATCAGGGTGGTCTGGACGGTGCGGGTAGTAAGGTTTTAGCCCCCTCACAACTACAGGGTCGTCCGCTTAGAGCGGCACCGCGTCCAGAGGCCACTTCCTCAGCTGCGCGATGGGCCAGTCGGCTCCGATACCCTGTTCGATGCCCGCCACCGCGCAGGCCAGCATGAAGGTCCAGAAACCTGGAATGAGAAGGGTCTGTTCTACGCTGCTTAAGGGGGATACGTCCTGGTAGCCGTCGAGTATTCCCTGATACTTGCCCCGCCAGCTCAGGATAAAGTCGGCGATCCTGAGGTCTAAGTGCGTGCTGTCGAAGTCGAAAAGGCCCGACAATGCGCCCCTATGATAGCGCATGTTCCAGGGCGTGAAGTCCCCGTGAACGACGCTCAGTGGGGCCATGTGGACAGGGAGGCTCTGGAGGAGCCGGCTCGAGCGGTCATAGTATTCGAGGAGCAGCCGACCCCGCTCGCTGTCCTTTTGCGCGAAGTTCGTAAGAACGTCCTGTTGCGAAGGTTTGCCGTCGCGGCTAAAGAGACCCTCGGGCGTCGTCTACCACCCGTCGCGTTGGCCGAGACGCTCGAGTCCGGCGAGGTCGGCGTGAAGGCGCGCTAGAAGTCTGCCGCGTTCGACCTCTTCCGCGTAACGCCCCCTCAGCGTGCGCGGGGCGCGCTGACGACCAGGCACATACGTTAAAAGGCACCACAGGCCGACAGATGACTTGACGACATCCGATATAGGGACCGCGACGGGCCATCCGCGAGCGTCAAGGTGTTGGAGGACGGTGAGCTCATACGCAACCTCGGAGGGCGTGCACGCGTCGTGGTAGTGGCGCAGCACCACGCGCTCGGTCGGGGTCGCGATCAGCCAGTGTGTGTTGCGTCCCTGCTTGATCCTGCGCGCTGCGCGCGGCTCGAGGCCCATATATTCCAAAACACTGCGCCAGTCCTCAAGCGACGGTTCTGCCCCTGCTCGCATGGCTTTACCTCTCTGTATTTGGACACTCGAGCCCGCGCCTTGCTCGGCGGTGATACCTATTCTCTGTCGGTCTGTTACTCGGTGTTGATGTGCACCTTACTGTAGAGCTTGCGGAATGCGTAGGGCGTCAGACCTTCGCTGCGCTTGAACACGCGGCGAAAGTAACCGATGTCGCGGTAGCCGCATTTGAGGGCGATGGCTTCTACCGTGCGGTCGCTTTCTAAAAGCAGCTTGCGAGCATGTTTCAGGCGGCGTTGGTGCAGGGCTTCGGTGGGCGTACAGCCGTAGTGCCGGTGAAAAACGCGCCCCAGATAGTCGGGATTGCTGTGAAGTTTCCGGGCGAGGAGGCTAGTCGACAGGGGCGTGTGAAACTGCGTGCGGATAAGTGTGTGCGCCCGTCCGGCGAGACGAGCCGCCGCGTTTTCGGCTGTTGTCTCTGGGCTATGTTCTGAGATTTGGGTTCGACTGATCTCGTGGAGCATGAGCAGAACGAGCAGGTCGGCGGCGGATGACTCCGTTTTCAGCGTTTCCTGATCATCCAAAAAGCGCCGAAAAAGGTTGGTCAAGTGGTCGGGACGGTTGACCCGGCTGTGTTGGGAGACGCCCAGTGCGCGCGCACTCGATTCGGAGGAATCTGGCAGGGTCGCCTCGAGGAAAAAGTGGAGCCAGTAGAAAGAGAGGTTTTCAGGATAGGTCTCGAGGCCCCGGTGGGCACGGCCGGGCCATAAAATAAGGGTTTCCCCTGCGCGCACGGTGAATGTCACGGCGTCCTCGGCAAGACGCAAAACGCCACTATGGACGAAGATGAGCTCGTACGAACTGATCACTCGAGCGGGATGCTGCCCTGCCCCACGGGAAACGAAGAGCCCGCCGTTACTCGCCCGCAAGGGCAGCGAAAGGGGCAGCTCGAGCCGCGTATCCGACGTGCCAAGTAGTACCATGTGGTCGGAATCGTACCACTTTTATAGCCAATCATCAGCTTGTGAGGGAAAGCGTGGCTTGGCATAATGATGCCGAAATACGTCTAACTCAGCCGATTCTCGTCTTGATCGGAGTTTATCTCGCTCTAAGGTCTTGCTGGTGGACCTCGTGTCGTGTCAGCCTACTTTGGATGGCGAAAGCGAATTAAAGACGGAATCGTGCCTGCCGAAGACGAAAATCATGTCTTGGGAGAGGAAGGTTTTATGGCACAGCTACGACGTAGACAAATTGGGCGGGTTATTTTGGCACTCTTGATATCGAGCAGTTTTGGCAGCGTCCTGGCTCAGGCGACCTGCGAGGAGGATTTGGCTTTTACCTTCTGGGGGTCACCGCAAGAGAAGCGTGCGGTTGATGACATGATCAGTTCATTTAACGACACGCATCCGGGTATTACCTTTAGGGGCCAGCACATTCCAACCGATTACGCGGTCAAGATCAACACCATGATGGCCGGGGGTACACCGCCTGCTGCGGGCTATCTTGGGGTGGACATGGTCTTGCCCTTGGCCGAAGAGGGCATCTTGCTCGATATGACCGACTACTTTGCTCAGGATCCAACCGCAAGCAACCGCTTTGAAAATACGACCTTTGAAATCGGTGGCAAAAATTATGGTGGCTGGACAGTCGCCGAGACGATGATCATGTATTACAACAAAGACGCGTTCGACGCCGTGGGGCTCGAGGTACCCCCGGTAACCGCCGACACGGCCTGGACCTGGGATGAATTCGTCGAAGTCGCCAAGAAGCTGACGAAAGACCGGAACGGCAACGACGCTACAAGCCCCGACTTCGACTCCAACAGCGTTCAGACCTACGGCGTTTCATTCCCGCGCTGGTGGGCAGTATACCTGCCGCTGATCGTCAGCAACGGGGGAACGTTTGCCAATGAGGACGGCACGCAGCTCCTGCTCAACGAGCCCGAAGCCGTCGAAGTCCTGCAGCAGATGCAAGACCTCATCTATGTCCATCACGTCGCGCCGACGCCCACCCAGGCTGAAGCCCTGCCTGCTGCTGCCGAGGTCATGATGCAGACGGGTAAGGTGGCCATGACCTTCGAGGGCCACTGGAAGGTGCTCGACTACAGCCAGCTGCCCAGTCTCAACTGGGGCATGGGGGTGCTTCCGTACTTCGATACCCCAACGACCCTGCTGGTCTCGGGCGGCAGTGTAGGGTTTGCCGCAGCCCCCTGCCACGACGCGATCTGGGAGTTTTACAAGTACCATAACGATCCGGCTAACGTAGACCTCTTCAAAAAAGGCTTGTGGATGCCGCTACAGCTCGAGTATTACACCGACCCTGCCAAACAGGCCGAGTGGCTCGAGGGCGAAGAGGGCGTCTATCCACCCGAAGCCAAGACTGTACTTGGCGACTACGTTCTCAACCATGCGACCGTGCGCCCGCCCGACAACTATCTGCGAAACGCGACTCAGCTCTTTAGCGACGTAGTCGATCCGACCTTCGACAAGCTCTGGAACAACAAAGGTACAGCGCAAGAGGTCATGGACGAAGTCGTCGCGAAGGCAGCGCCAATCATGCAAGGTACTTGGTAGTCCGCTAGGCGCGGTTTGCTTATCAGAGGCCAGGTACGGATGAAATCCGTACCTGGCTCTTGAGGGAAAGGAGGACGATGGCAACGACGCAGCGTGAAGGAATGACGGGAGGTCCCACCCGGCAGCGGCGGGGACTATCGAGACAGCGGCGAGAAGAAGCGCTGTGGGGGATAGCGTGCGTAGCACCGGCACTGCTAGGTTTTTTAATCTGGCAACTCGGGCCTATCATCGCGAGTCTGCTGATTGCGTTTACGGACTGGAATATAGCCGGGACGCCGGCATGGATCGGTCTACAAAACTTCGAGCGGATGTTTAGTCAGGACCCGCTCTTCTGGCAGAGTCTGCGGGTTACGGCACTCTACACGCTGGGCAGCTTGCCGCTGAGCATCGTTTTTGCCTTTTTTCTGGCGATCTTGCTCAATCAGAAGGTGCGTGGCCTCGCCGTTTTCCGCACTATTTTCTACCTGCCCTCGATCGTGCCGGTGATCGCCGCGAGTGTGCTGTGGCTGTGGCTGTTCAATCCCGATTTCGGTCTG
>JBMDWS010000124.1:0-8921 GCA_048594695.1 Truepera sp.
CTCAACGTCAAAAGGGCGACATGGTGGGCTCTCTCGGGGCCGTTACAATCGCCCCCATGAATCTCATGGCAGTTTTCGCTCATCCCGACGACGAACTCGGTTGCATCGGTACACTCGCCAAACACGCCGCACGGGGCGACAAAGTCACGCTCGTTTGGACCACTCACGGCGAGCTGGCCAGTCAGTTTGGGGATACCGAGCACACCGAAGTGCGGCGCGTTCGCCAGGAGCACGGGGCCTGGGTCGCCGAACAGATCGGGGCGCAGTACCACTTTTTCGACATGGGCGACTCACGCATGACCGGGAGCCGCGCCGAGGGGCTGGCGCTCGCTCGCCTCTACGCGCAGTTTCAGCCCGACACGGTGCTCTCCTGGAGCGACGATCACGCCCATCCCGACCACCGCATGAGTGCTAAGATGGCTTTCGACGCCATCACGCTGGCCCGCATCCCCAAGATCATCAACGAAGAACTCGAGACGCCCATCTCGCCCCACCGCAAGGGGGTGCGCTTTTACCAGTACCCCTCGGCGGGCTCGAGCTATCCGCTCGTTCACGTCGATGTGTCGGAGCAGCTCGAGGTGAGCGAGCGCATCTTTGCGTTCTACCGCGACTTCTACGGGTGGGACGCCGACCCGGACTGGTTCCGCCGGGGCCGTAAGGCGCGTGGGCTCGAGGCCGGCGTCCAATACGCCGAAGCCTTTCAGCTGCGCCAGCGCTTCGTCCCGGCACGCGACTACCTGCCCTAACCCTGGGGCGCGGCAAGCATTGTGCGGTAACCAGTGTCCTGAAACACTGTCCTGCACACGGGCTTCTCACGCGGGCTCGGCATGATAGCCTTATGAACTCTTGCCCGGCTGAACTGAGCTTGCTAAAATGCTCCGGTTTGTCCTCCAAATACTCTGGTGGCGCACTGGTTTCGAGGATACATCTGTGCCCCTGAACCCTCTCCGTCGAAGCGGTGGTGAAAAGGAAGTCGTGAGAAAACACTTGCCCCTCTATTTTCTAGGCAGTCTTCTGCTTTTATGGTTTGTCCCGCTGGCAGCAGCGCAGAAGATCTCCGAGAGACCGACCACAGAGCTGCTACGCGTGGCCCAGACCCTTTATCAGCAAAACGAATGCTTTTCTTCACGCTACCTCTACCAGGAAGTCCTGCAGCGCGAGCCCAAAAACGTCGCTGCGCTAGCGGGCAAGGGGCAGGCGCTGGTGTGCGAGGGGTCGTTCGAAGAAGGCGTAAATACCCTCAAGGAAGCTGCCAAACTCGCGCCGCAGCAGGGGCAAACCTACATCCAGCTGGCAAGCGCCTACGTCAGAGAGTACGAGAACACCCCGGAAACCAATTCGAACCTGCTAAGCGACGCGCTTAGTGCTCTAGGCCAGGCAGAGGCAGCGGGGGCCGACCGGGGCTCAGTCGCCAACTTGCGCGGCGTCGTGCTCTACCGTCAGGGCAAACTGCCACAGGCCCGGACGGCCCTGCAACAGGCGACTGAACTCAGTGCCGATCACGCGGGGTACTACCTCGACTTAGGTCGCGTCGAACTCGAGCTCGGGCAGACCGAAGCGGCCGTGACGACCCTGAAGCGGGCCGTCGCCCTCGAGCCGGAAAGCGCGCTCGGCCATAACCAGCTCGGCTCGGCCTACCTGCTTCTGGGCCGCTGCGACGACGCCGTTTTCGAGCTCGAACAGGCCGCTACCCTCGCGCCCGAGGTGGCTGAGGTCAACTTCAATGTGGGCCGCGCCAACTTCGAATGCGACAAGATGGACGAAGCTCGTGCCTACTTCGAGAAAGTCATCGCGCTCGAGCCCACGGCCTTCCCGCCGGTGTATACTTATCTGGCGCGTATCGACCTCAGCGCCGGGAATTTCGATTCGGCGGTGACCCAGGCCACCAAGGGCGCACTCTTCCCACCTCCCAATGCTCAGGCGTACTACTGGCTCGGGCAGACGTATGAGGCCAGGGGAGATCAGAGCGAGGACGATGACGGCAACATGACAAGCGATACGGATAAGGCAAAGAGTGCCTACGAGCGCGCGCTTGTCATCAACCCTTCGTTCGAACCAGCGCAGGAAGCGCTCGATACGCTGAATAATCCCTAACGTGGGTTTACAGGGCGCGGGAGCAGCAGCGGGATGTCTGCTCCCCGGTAGCCCCTTGAACTAAAACTATTTGGCTCAACGTCCCGCCTTGGAGGCACATGTCGTACCTAGGAATGAAACAACTCTTGGAGGCCGGTGTTCACTTCGGTCATGAGACCAAACGCTGGAACCCGAAATTCAAGCGCTACATCTTTGCCGAGCGCAACGGCATCTTTATCATCGACCTGCAAAAGACGCTTGTCGAGTCGGACAAAGCGTTCGATTACCTCAAAGAAACGGCTGCCCGTGGCGGCACCATCCTTTTTGTCGGCACCAAAAAGCAGGCGCAGGAGATCCTCGCAGCCGAAGCGCGGCGCTGCGGGATGCCCTACCTCAACGAGCGCTGGCTCGGGGGCACGCTGACCAACTTCAAGACCATTCGCGCCCGCGTCGAGCGGCTCAAGCAGCTCGAGGCCATGTTCGAAGACGAATCGATCCTGCGCTACGGCAAAAAAGAGCAGATCGACCTCGGTAAAGAGCTTCAGCGCCTACAGCGCTACCTGGGCGGGATCAAGGAGATGAACCGTCTGCCGGACGTGCTCTTCGTCATCGATCCA
Source organism: Truepera sp. (assembly GCA_048594695.1). Lineage (GTDB taxonomy): Bacteria > Deinococcota > Deinococci > Deinococcales > Trueperaceae > Truepera. Next base: position 2,691 of record JBMDWS010000124.1, read on the forward strand.
ACCAAGGAAGCTATCGCGGTCAAGGAAGCCAACAAGCTTGGGATTCCGGTCGTGGCGCTGGCCGACACCGACTCCGACCCGGACGTGCTCGACTACATCGTGCCCGGCAACGACGACGCCATCCGCTCGATTCAGCTCGTCACGGCCCGTCTGTCGGATACCATCGTCGAGGTTCGCGGCGGCGCAGCGGAGGTGCCTGCTGAAGGTGCCGCCGAAGGTGAAGCCGAAGCGGCGCGCACGACCATTCCCACCCCGCTTTCCTCGCCCGAGCGCACCATCACCGAAGCCGCTCAGCGCGGCTCCGAGAACGAACAGGGCGCCTGAACCCTGTAAATCTGCGCCGAGACACCGTCTAGCGCACTCTGCAAGCGCTAGACTGCAAGCAAGAGGAAAAACAGGCGGGACTTTCGGGTCTCGCCTCTCCGCTGCCGCTCTGCGGCAGCCCTGAAAGGAAGAACCATGGCTGTCACAATGGAAGATATCAAGACGCTGCGCGGCATGACCGGCGCGGGCATGATGGACGTCAAAAAGACCTTAGAGGAAACGGACGGCGACATCGAACGCGCGGCGACGCTGCTGCGTGAACGGGGCATCGCCAAAGCCGCCAAGAAGTCCGACCGGGAAGCCAAAGAGGGCTTTGTCGGCTCGTACATCCACCATAACGGCATGATCGCAACGCTCGTCGAACTCAACTGCGAAACCGACTTCGTGGCGCGCACCGACAAGTTCCACGCGCTCGCCAAGGACATCGCGATTCATATCGCCATGGCCAACCCAACCTACAAGAGCCGCGACGAGGTACCCGCCGACGTCGTCGAAGCCGAGCGCAACGTTCTCGCCGAACAGGCCAAGCAGGAGGGCAAGCCCGAAAACGTCATCGCCAAAATGGTCGAGGGCCGCCTGAACAAGTTCTACGCTGAAACCTGCCTGCTCGAGCAGCCCTTTATCAAGGACGACAAGAAGACCATTGAAGGGCTCATCAAAGAGGGCGTCGCCACGATGGGTGAAAACATCCAGATTGGCGCCTTCTACCGTATCGCCATCGGCCAATAATCTAGCCTATGCGCGTTCTCCTCAAACTTTCCGGTGAATTCCTGGCAGGCGACAAGGGCGTCGGGGTCTCCCCCGACGCTACCCGTATGCTCGCCAAGGAGGTCGCGACAGCAGTTGAGCGCGGCGCGCAGGTTGCTATCGTCGTGGGCGCAGGCAACTTCTGGCGTGGAGCGCAGCAGGGTGGCGGCATGGACCCGGCGACCGCCGACTACGTCGGGATGATCGCCACAGTCATGAACGCTGTCGCCCTGCAAGACGCGCTCGAGCAGCAGGGTATCGACACCCGCGTACAGTCGGCGATCGACATGAAAGAAGTCGCCGAACCCTACATTCGCAGGCGAGCCCTGCGGCACCTCGAAAAGGGCCGCGTGGTCATTTTCGGCGGGGGCACCGGCAACCCGTTTTTTACGACCGACACCGCCGCTGCGCTGCGAGCCCTAGAGATCGACGCGGATATGGTCCTGATGGCCAAAAACAAGGTCGATGGGGTCTACTCCGACGATCCGCGTACCAATCCTGAAGCGACCCGCTTCGAGACGCTCTCGTACTTAGACGTGCTCAATCAGGGGCTTAAGGTCATGGACGCGACGGCTATCAGCCTCTGCATGGGTAAAGAGATGCCCATCGCGGTTTTTGATATCTTTACCCCAGGCACCCTAGAACGGCTCCTGGCGGGGGAACACGTTGGAACTCGGATCAGCTCGGGAGCAACCACTCGAGCCACCCTCTAGGGTCAAGAGGAGGAAAGCATGAGCGAAATCGGCAGTGTGACTTCGGACACGCGGGCGCGGATGCAGCGCACGCTCGAGGCCTTCGAGCAAAATATCGGCATGATCCGGACTGGGCGGGCCAACCCGGCGATCCTGAACCGGATTCAGGTCGAGTACTACGGCGCGAGCACGCCGCTTAATCAGCTGGCGACCATCTCGAGCCCCGACGCGCGCACGCTCCTGATTACGCCCTTCGACAAAAGCGCCGTAAGGGACATCGAGCGGGCCATCCGCGAGAGCGACCTGGGCTTTAACCCCAACAACCGCGGCGACAACATCTTTATCACCGTTCCGGCACTCAACGACGAGCGCCGCCGCGCCCTCGTCAAGCAGGTCAAGAACCTCGCCGAAGAGGCGCGGGTCGCGCTGCGCAACACCCGCCGCGACGCCAATGACGAACTCAAGGAATACAAGAAGGAAAACCTCCTGACCGAGGATGACCTCAAGCAGGGTGAAGCCGAGGTACAAAAGCTCACCGACGAATTCGTCACCCAGGTCGAAAAGCGCGTCAAGACCAAAGAAGAAGACATCATGGCCGTCTAGGGCCAGGGTCAACCGTACATAAGCACGTCACCGTCGCCCAGCGGCGGTTTTTTGTGGTTCGCCAAGTAGGTGGATGGTATCTTCGGAGGTGTCCTTCTTAGGCGTGCGCCCGCCCTACGCCCGTATCGTGTTCGGGTTCCTGGCTTTTTTGGCCGCGCTGCTCATCATGTGGGTGGGGCTGCCGCTGCTGGCCCCGGCATACCTGTTTCTGAGCCTCGTTGCCCTGCGTGAATATAGCGTACTGATGAATCTGCGCGGCATACCGATCCGCCGCCGTAGCCTTTACGTTGCTGCCGTCCTGACACTTCCTGCGTCGCTACCCGTGACCTACCGGGGCATCTTCGACATGCAACCCCTCTTCGACGGTGTGAGTTGGCGCGAGGCGCTGCTCGGACTTTTTGCCCTCTACCTCATCGGCCTCGAGGTCGTTCATCCCAACGACCGCTCGGTCGAGAGCGTCGTCTACACCCTGTTTGGCTATCTCTATATCCCCTGGCTGCTCGGTTACGCCATCACGCTGCGCTACACGCCCGACGGCGTGCTGGGGCTCTGGTACCTGGTCCTGCCGATTCTGGCGATTATCGCTTCGGACGTGGGCGCGTTTGTGATCGGTAAACTCTTCGGGCGCCGTAAGCTCGCGCCGCAGGTGAGCCCCAACAAGACGCTCGAGGGCGCTTTCGGTGGCCTCGCGCTGGCTATCGTCATCGTCTTGCTCGTGACCTACGCGCTCGAGCTGCTCTACGGCCTGCACGTCGACGTTTACGACGCGCTGCTCTTTAGCATTCTGGTCTCGAGCGCCGCACAGCTTGGCGACCTCTTCGAGTCGCTTATCAAACGCTGGGCCGGGGTCAAGGACGCCGGGTTTTTCCTGCCTGGTCACGGCGGCGTCCTCGACCGTCTCGACGGGATGCTCTTTGCCGTGCCGGTGACCTACTACTTCGTGACGCTGGTCATTTTGCGCTAGGAAGCACGACAAGGCGCAGTACAAAACGTAATACATGTTGTACTGCAAAAGTTTCTGTCAGTTCCCGCCTCAATGAGAGTCTTGTCGATTACCTCGACGCTTACCAGAAAACCCACAATGTCAAAAGCCGTAGCAAGGCTCTCGAGCAGGCCATCCGTGCGCTTCAGGCACGCAATTTCCAGTAGGAATATCGGGAGGCCCTGGACGAGTGGCGGGCCTCGGGCGACGCTGACGCGTGGGACAAGACTGTCGGCGACGGCCTGGAGAACGCACCCCATGAAACGTGGTGACATCTACCTAGCCGACCTGGAACCGAGTCGCGGCAGCGAGGCCAACAAAACGCGCCCCGTCGTGATTGTCAGCCACGACGCTCTCAGCGATGTCGTCACGGCGGGGTGTTGTCACCGTTATTCCTCTTAGCAGCAACGTCGAGCGCATCTACGGCTTTCAGGCCTCCTTACCTGCCGAAGTCACGAATATCTCGCCAGGGACAGCAAAGCTCGGGCCGAGCAGGTGCGCGTACTGGCTTTTGAACGAATCCTGCCAGACGTTCAGGGCGTGCTGCCGGAGCGGTATATGAAACAGCTGGGCGAAGCCCTAAACCTTCACCTGTCACTCTGACCGATCCTGTTAGTATGTCCGTCCTGGCTTGACTTGATGCCTGCCGGTTCTATACTCTTAAGGGATGTCTGTTCGGCCTGATGCTACGCTCAACCTCGCCAAACTCTTGAAGCTCGACCCCGAACTCGGGGAAGAGGTTTCGGGTAAGGGTGAATTCATGCCCAGCGCCGAACTGCTCGAGGCCGACGGTCTGCAGGTTCGGGAACCGCTCTCGTGGCAGCTAACCGTGCGGGCCACTGGGGGCGACGAATATATCCTCACGGGGAGCGTTTCCGGTAAGGTCATTCAGGAGTGTCGGCGTTGCCTCACCGAGGTCGAAACGCCGCTTCGGACGAGCCTCCTCTACCCGATGATCTACCGCCCACGTAAGGGTAGCGAGGTTCTTATCCTGCAAGAAAACGAGGACGAGGACGACACACTCGTCTTTATCCAACCCGAAGTTGACTTCGCCCCGCTCCTGGTTCAGGTTTTTGCGATAGAATCACCCCTGACGGTGCTCTGCAAAGAGGACTGCTTGGGTTTGTCGCTCGACGGGGTCAACCTCAACGACCATCCTGAACACGCTCAGGCTAAAGTTTCCGAAAGCACCAACCCATCCCCTTTCGAATCGCTCAAAGATATCGAACTGTAAGGAGTTATCATGGCAAAGCATCCTGTACCTAAGAAACGCACCTCGCGCTCGTCGCGCGACGCCCGTCGCGCCCACGATGCGCTCAGCGCGCCCAACCTCGTCGCCTGCTCGCAGTGCAAGGAGCTCAAGCCCGCGCACGTGGTCTGCCCGCACTGCGGCACCTACGCGGGCCGTCAGGTTCTCGAGATCGAAGCTTAAGGTTCGATAAGCCAGCACGCCATAAGGTCCCCGTAAGGAACCGCTTTGGCGTAGAGTGGAGGCTGCTATGAAGCAGCCTTTTTCTATGCATCTCCAAAACCCCGTCATGCCGCGCATGAGCGTTGAGCCAACCACAGCGCCGGGTGACGCACAGGAAGCACGCCCGTGAGCGCGTCAGCGAACAGCCCTATCCGCGCGGGTATCCGGGCGCTTGGCGCGTACGCTCCCGAGCGCGTCCTGAGTAACGCCGACCTCGAGCAGATGATGGAGACCAGCGACGCCTGGATCACCTCACGGACCGGCATCAAGACCCGTCACCTCGCCGCCGACAACGAGTTCACCTCGCACCTCGCGATCCGCAGCGTGGAAGACCTCGTGGCGCGGCACGGCCCGGGGGTTCTGGACGACGTCGAGATGGTGATCGTCGCAACCAACACGCCCGACGCGCTTTTTCCGGCAACCGCAGCCCTCGTGCAGGACCGGTTTAGTCTCAAAGCGGGCGGCTTCGATTTGCTGGCGGCCTGCCCCGGCTGGCTCTACGCCCTCTCGGTGGCGCGCAGCTACGTCGAATCGGGCGCGATGAAAAAAGTCCTGGCAATCGGTGCCGAAGCGCTCAGCAAGATCGTCGACTGGAACGACCGTGCCACCGCCGTGCTCTTCGGCGACGGCGCGGGCGCGGCCATCGTCGAAGCGGTCCCCGAAGGCTACGGCTTTCGTTCGTTCGTTCTCGGGACCGACGGCGCAGGTGGGCATTTCCTGCACAAGCGCTCGGTGGGACGCTGTTTGCCCAACGGCACGCCACTCGCCGATTCGCTCTACATGAACGGGCGTGAAGTCTTCAAGTTCGCCGTGCGCGTGATGGACACGGCAACGGTGCAGGCCGTGCGGGAAGCGGGCCTGTCACCCGACGACATCAGCGTGTTTATCCCGCATCAGGCCAACTTGCGGATCATCGAAGCGGCGCGGGAGCGGCTGGCCCTGCCTCCCGAGCGTGTCATCGTAACGGTGGACGAGTACGGCAACAACTCGACAGCGAGCATCCCGCTGGCGATCAAGGTGGGGCTCGAGTCGGGCCGCATCCAGGACGGGGACAACCTGCTGCTGGTGTCGTTCGGCGCAGGCCTGACCTGGGCCGCGACCGTTCTGACCTGGGGCGGTGGCGCGTGATCGCTGCACTCTTCCCCGGGCAAAACTCGCAGGCCATCGGCATGGCCCGGGATCTTTATGAAAACAGCAAAGCCGCCCGGCGTACGCTCGACGAAGCCGAGACGGCGCTTCCGGGCCTCTTGGAGATCATGTGGCAAGGCCCTGAGGACGTGCTCAAGCTGACTGCTAATCAGCAGCCTGCGCTGGTCGCGGCGGGCGCAGCAGCGTTCGCCGCCTACCTCGAGGCGGGAGGCAGCGAACCCGCCTACGTCGCCGGGCACAGCCTCGGCGAATTCACCGCGCAC
>JBMDWS010000125.1:0-18841 GCA_048594695.1 Truepera sp.
GGTGAGGGTCTCGCCGCTCACCCGTGAGGCGTAGACCGCGAGTGCCTTGGCGTCGCAGGCCCGGAGCGTACCTTCACTGGCGAGGATGCTGACGCGCTGCCCGGCGTCGACGTCGGCGACGCTCTCGGCGGCAGCGACCGATAGCTCGAGCATGTCGGCGCTCATGGGAGAAACGCTCGAGAGTACATACCCAAACGCGCCCCCGAAAAAGATCTCGCTGGCTGAAACACTCCGGTAGCCGCGCTGGACAGCGGCGCTCTCGGTCCCGCTGAGTCCCAACTCGTTCATAATCGACCCGAACTCGAGGGTCTGCAGGAGGTCGGCGAGCGCCTCGCGCTGCATCTCGCGCTTCGACCAGACCTCCGGGGTGACCGGAATATCGGCGTCCGTGACGATGCGCGAGAGTTCGCGGGAGAACTTCACAGCCTCGATGCTCGCCTCGATCTTGGCGCGGGCGGTCTCGGGTTTGACACTTTCCAGGTTATCCAGGATGTTGTCGAGGCTGCCGTAGGTCTGCAGGAGTTTCGCGGCAGTCTTAGGACCAATTCCCTTGGCCCCCGGAATGTTGTCCGAGGCGTCGCCGGTCAGTGACCGGTAATCGACCCACTGCCCGACGGTCACGCCGAACTTTTCAAACACCTCGTCGGGGCCGAAGCGGTCGTCCTTGGAGAGGCCGCGCACGCAGATATGCTCCCCGACGAGCTGATACGAGTCGCGGTCGGAAGTGACGATCTCGACGGTGTAGCCCTGTTCGGCGCAGCGCGTGGCGATGGTGCCGATGAGGTCGTCGGCCTCGAGGCCCGGCACTTCGGTCTGGTAGAGCCCCAACAGCTCGACGAGCTGCTTGATCTGCCCGATCTGCCGGGGCAGGTCGTCCGGCGTGTCGCGCCGACCCGCCTTGTAGCCTTCGTACTGTTCGTGGCGAAAGGTCTTGGCAGGGGCGTCGAAAGTGACGACGGTCGCGTCGAATTCGCCCTCTTCGCTGAGGATGCGCAGCAGCGAGCGTAGGAAGCCGTAGACGGCGTTGACGGTCTCGCCCTTCGAGTTTCTGAGGTCGCGAATCGCGAAGTACGAGCGGAACGCGAGCGCGTGACCGTCGATAATGACGATCTTGTGGCCGTTGCGAGCTGCGGCCTCAGCCTGCGGCGCCTCGGTCATAGACGCGCTCTACCAGCTAAAAGAGTCAGCATTACTCTAGTCTAGCTCAGGATTTTTGCTCTCGGTGTCGGGGGCTGTCGGTATTGGAGCGGGGTAGACTAGCCCCGAGATGCCCTACTTCATCTTCAAGGCGTGGCGAGCGAGCGGAAAGCTCGAGCTGCTGAAAACGGTCGACACGCCGCCCCTGAGCGAAGCCGACCGCTACCGCCGCGCCGAGGCGATGCTGCGTGAGGCGCGCCGCGCCGCAAATCCAGCGGACGGCTACTACGTGCATCTGGCTTTTGGTGAGAATGAAGGGGAGGCGCGGGCAAAACGTCGCGAGCAGCTAAGCTCGGTATAGGTTCGGCGATGACCAGGGTGTGAGGCTCGGCTAGTGTCAGCGTCTTCTCTAGCAAAAAACGGGTGCCAGAGTAGATGGGATGAGGTGTAGTCCGCTCACGCTCGTTAGGAGAATCGTGCGGTCTGTCATGCTCGAGCCTTAGACTTGCTCCATGACGGAGATCAGGCGTGCCACGCCCGCCGACGCGGAAGCCTTTTGTGATATCTACAACGAACATGTGCTTGGCACCATCGTGACCTTCGAAACCGAACCCGTAAGCCCCGAAGAGATGGCGGGGCGGATCGAGGAAAAGCTGGTGCAGCACGACTGGCTGACGCTCGAGGACGACGGCGTCATCCTCGGCTACGCTTACTACGGAACGTTTCGGACGCGGGCTGCCTATCGGCACAGTGTCGAATCGACGATCTACCTGGCGCCCGGAGCGTTTGGGCGTGGGCTCGGCACGCAGCTCTACCGTGCGCTTCTTACGTCTGCTCAGGAACATGGCTACCGCGAGCTTATCGGCGGCGTGGCCCTGCCCAATCCAGCGAGCGTGGCCCTGCACGAAAAGCTGGGGTTCGTGCGTATCGGGGTGTTCCCGCGTGTCGGCCACAAGTTCGGACGCTACATCGATGTGGGTTTCTGGCAATGCTCGCTGGGGGAGGCTGCCTGAGCCGACCTATACTGCAGGGATGGACGACCCCCACACGCTGACCCTGACCGAACTGGCCCAGGCTTACCGCAGGCGCGAGTGTTCGGTGCTCGAGGTCATCCAACACTACCTCGACCGTGTTCAAGAAGGCGCAGTTTACCGCCTGCTGACGCCCGAGCGAGCGCTGGGGCAAGCCAGACGCGCCGACGCTGCCTTCGCACGTGGGATCGACATGGGGCCGCTTCAGGGGATACCGCTGGCGCTCAAGGACCTGATGGACACGCGTGGCGACGTGAGCGCCGCTGGCGCCAGGGCGTTCCTTGGACATGCGCCCGCCGCCCAGGACTGCCCGGCTGCTGCCCGTCTCGACGCGGCGGGAGCAGTGTTTCTGGGTAAGACCAACATGACCGAGCTGGCCTTTTCCGGCCTCGGTCTAAACCCGCACTTCGGTACACCTGACAACGCGCTGGCGACGGGGCGCATCCCTGGAGGGTCGTCGTCAGGTTCGGGGGTTGCAGTCGCACGTCGGCAGGCCTGTGCTGCGATCGGGTCGGACACGGGCGGGTCGGTCCGTATCCCGGCTGCTTTCAATGGTCTCGTCGGGCTCAAGACGAGCGACGGCAGCGTTCCCACGGCAGGCTGTGTGGCGCTCTCCACAACGCTCGACACGCTGGGTCCCATGACCCGCACGGTCAAGGATGCGTGGCACGTGTGGCAGGCTCTTGCAGGACAGAGCCCTACACCCTTTGAGGGAGCCGAGGTCAGGGGGCTTCGCGTGCTCGTCCCGACGGCTGTGGTTCAGGAGGGACTGGACACCGAGGTCGCAGTTGGCTTCGAGGACGCCTGTACGCGGCTAAAGGCCTCTGGCGCAGTCCTCGAGACGCGTGAACTTCCGGTCCTGCGCGAGGTCGATGGACTCTACGGACGCTTCGGATCGTTCGCGGCGCTCGAGGCGCTGGCGCTCTACGAGGACGTGCTGGAGCGGAGCGGGGACGCGTTCGATCCGCGCGTCTCGCGGCGGATCATGGCGGGCCGTGGGCGCAGCGCGACCGATTACATCCGGCTCGGCTACGAACGGGCGCGGTTGCAGGCGGCGTTCTGGGCAGCCTGCGAGGGCTTTGACGCTGTTCTTGCACCAACGGTCGCAGTGCTGCCGCCCCTGCTGAGCGACCTCGAGACCGACGACGCCTACTTTGCCGCAAACGCCTTGGTGCTGCGCAACACGGCTCTATTCAACATCCTGGGGGTGCCTGCCGTGAGCGTCCCGTGTGCACCGATGGTCGGGGCTATGCTGGTGCTGCGCCCCGGACAGGACGCACGGGCTCTGGGGATCGCCGCCGCGCTTGAGGCCTAGGCCCACGTGGAAGGGATGCACGCCGGATCATTGAGGCTGAAGCTAAAGTGTTTCACCCGCGACGCTCGAGCCCGCTACCCAGCTTGCCCCCGAAGGGGTGGTTTCGAGCTTCCAGACGGGCAGAATCTCCTTGAGGCGGTCGATGGCGGCGTGCGTCGCCAGGAGCCCGTCCTTGCGGTGTGGTGAGGCGATGACGATCATGATCGAGGCCTCACCCGGCATGAGTGTGCCGAGGCGGTGTGCGAAAACGAGCGGCCCGAGATCGAAACGTTCGCGCAGTTCGGTTGCGGCGCGGCGCATCTGTGTGAGAATCATAGCCTCGTATCCCTGATACTCGATCGACGTCACGATTTCTCCGGCGTTGGGAGAGCGCACCGTGCCGCTAAACGTACTCACCGCACCGTAGCGGGGGCCGCTTACCAAAGCCACATAGTGGGCCAGGTCGAGGGGCGCTTCGGTCACGAAAAACGTGTCGCTGGTGGTGGTCTCGGCGGTTCCACTGGCCACGGTGCCAGACACGGAGCCCCCTGCGACGGGTGGGAAAAAGGCCAGCGTCGCACCGTCTGCGAGCCCGCTACCCGGCGACGCATAGGTCTCGTCGATGGCAGCGAGCGCGCCCTTTAGCTTCAGGTCGGGAAAGCGGGCCTCGAGCGCCGTGCTAGCGTCGCGGACTGTGGCGCCTTCAGGCAGCTCGAGCTTGAGTTTACCTGTTCCCGCCTGATCCCGGTAGCTTGCAAAAAGGAGAATCTCGAGCGTCATCCCTCAGCGTATCAGTTGAGGCTCTGGGCCACCGTTTCGCTGACGCCACGCGCGATCATCAGTGTTTCCGGGTAGCGCATCCGCAGGGGGCCAAACAGGAAGAGGCCCGCCTGGGCACTGCCGAAGGGCAGTTGCGCCGAAATTAGCGCGAGCGGTTCTTCGAAAGCGAGCGCGAGCGTTTCGGCGCTCGTGACCGGGCTTTCGACCCGCTCGAGCACCTGCCTGACAAAGCCAGGGTCGGCCGATTCGGGCTCGGCAAAGAGGTGTTTGAGTCCATGCGAAAAGATGCGTGGGGCGCGCAGTTGAGGCCAGGCTTCGGCAAGTGCGTGGTAGGTGCGAGCTACCTCGCTCTCGGCGCGAGAAGCGATGTCGCTAAGCGCCCGGGGCATCTCCCGAAGAGGCAGGCTGAGGTGCCGCAGACTCGCCTCGGCCTCGCGCAGGTCGCGCTCGGACGGGCTCGGGTCGAGCTCGAGAACGAGTTGCCGGACAAGTCCGTTTTGCAGCACGACAACGGCTAGGATGCGGCTTTGCGAGAGGTGCGACAGGTGAATTTCAAGTGTCTGCACGGCGTCGTCGCCGGAAAGTGTAACCACGACGGCGTAGCCCGACAGGTCTGCCGTGACGCTCGCGATGCGCTCCAAAAGACCGTCGCCGTGTGCGCCCCGCAAACTCTGCGCGAGGAGCACGCGCTGCGCCTTAGGCAGAGCTTTAGGCGGCAAGAAGCGCCGGGCGTAGTGTCGGTAGCCCCGGGTGCTCGGGATGCGTCCGGCGGAGGTATGGGGTTGAAGGAGATAGCCTTCGTGCTCGAGCAGCGAAAACTCATTGCGTATAGTGGCGCTGCTCACGCTTAGCTGCTGCGCGACAAGGGCCGAGGGCACAGGCTTGGCCGAGGCGATATGGGTGGCAGCAACGAGGGCGAGGACCTGTTCGGTACGCGCGTTCACCCTTGTCATGATAGCACTTCGGCATCCCTGTTCGGATGAAGAGCGCGGTACAGGACCGATCGCCATCTGCGGCCATAAGGGGGCAGAGTCTTGATAAAACAGCTATACGCCGAAAAACCAGGCGTGTCAGCAGTTCACTGCAGATTGTCAGCCTGGAAGGGCTTTTGGGAGAAAAGAGGCAGCAGGCGCCTGGCGGGACACGTGAGCAGATGAAAGCCGACGACTAGGTTAAGACGGCCAAGTTACGACGGCCAGGTTACATGGTGGACCGGATTCATTCGCGCAAGCAGGTTCACGCTGCCTTCACCTACCCGAACCCGGTCACGCAATATGCGCGTGTTGCCGCAGTTACTTCTTCATGACACGCCGAGTCGTCGACCTTCAGCCGATCTCGGGAAGAGGGATGAGTCTCGTGACGTATTGGCAGTACGTCATCGGCATCTAAACCAGAAAATCCAGGATGCCCCGCGCTAACGTTTCGGTGGCGACCCGCAGCGACCCCTCGTCGAGGTCGAATTTCGGATGATGGTGCGGCTTGTCGGCACCGATTGCGGTGTTGCGCCCTCCCACGAAAAAGTAGCAGCCGGGAGCCTGCGCGAGCCACAGGGACATGTCGTCGCCGCCCATCGACTTGGCGCTCTCGAGCACATTGTCTTCTCCGACGACTCCGGCAGCGACCCGCTGCATCCGCACCGTCATCTGCGCGTCGTTGATGACTGCGGGCGACTGGTCGATCCACTCGAAAGACGCGCTGCCGCGCAAGTTCCCTGCGGTCGTGTGACAGAGCGTGAGCAGCCGTTCTTTCAGGTAGGTGCGCGTCTCGGGCAGGAAAGTGCGCAGGGTCCCCTTGAGTTCCACGTTCTCCGGGATGATGTTGTAGGCCGTGCCTCCATGGACGCTGGTGATGCTGACGACAGCATTATCCTGCGGATCGGTTTCCCGGGCAACGAGGCTCTGCAAGGTGACCACGAGCTGCGCGGCGATGAGAACCGGGTCGACGCAGTCGTGCGGCTTGGCCGCGTGCCCGCCCGAACCGTGAATGAGTATCCGGAACGAATCGGTCGCTGCCATCGAGGGACCAGCGCGGAGCGCCACCGTCCCGAGCGGGTAGTCCGACGAGAGGTGCAGGCCGATGACTGCGTCCGGGGTAAGGCCCGTAAGCGCCCCGTCTGCCAGCATGGCTTCAGCGCCGCCGACCATCTCCTCAGCGGGCTGAAAGACGAAGACGACGCGACCTTTCAGCGTGTCCTGCCGCGCACACAGCAGTTTGGCGACTGTCAGGAGTACCGCCGCGTGCCCGTCGTGACCGCAGGCGTGCATCTTGCCGTCGACGCGCGAGCGGTAGGGAACGTCCTTTTCGTCGTGAATGGGCAGAGCGTCGATATCGGCCCGTGCCAAGACCGTACGGCCCGCTTCCGCACCCTCGAGTACCGCCACCACCCCCGTCTTGCCGACGCCCCGGCGCACGGGCAGGCCGAGCGCCTCGAGGCGCTCGGCGATGATGCCGGAGGTGCGCACCTCTTCAAAGGCGATTTCCGGGTGCTGGTGAAAGTCGCGGCGCTGCGCCACGGTTTCTTCGAACAGGGTGTTCACGGCGTCTTCGAGGTTTTCGGGCAGGCGTTCGGTCGTGGGCTCGCTTAGACTCAACGGGGTTCCTCACTTTCGGCTAGACGCAGGATACTCCCTAGTTCGGCCTCGCTGAGTGGCATGACACTTAGCCGATTGCCACGTTTAAGCAGACGCATCTCCTGGAGCGCGGCTTCGGTCCTGAGGGCTTGCAGCGTGACGGTACGGGGCAGGGCGCGAACGGCCTGCAACTCGACGGCGTCCCAGCGCGGCGCGTCAGGGGTCGCTTTGGGATCGAAGTAGGGGCTTCTTGCGTCGAACTGGGCGGGGTCGGGGTAGCACTCGCGGACGACGCGGGCTATCCCGACGATGGCGGGGTGAGCCGTGCTCGAGTGGTAGACAAGCACCACGTCCCCGTTTTGCATCTCCCTTAGGAAATTGCGTGCTTGATAGTTGCGCACGCCTTCCCAGGCGGTCGTCATGTCGGGTGCAGCAAGCAAGTCGGCAAAGGAAAAGTCTTCGGGTTCGGTTTTGACGAGCCAGGGCATCAGTCGCTGGCGCTCGGCAGGGGGGCAGGGGCTTCAGCGTAACGGAAAAGACGCAAAAAGAGCTGCATCACCGGGCCGATAAGCAGGGCGAACAGCACCGTACCGAGACCGACATGACCGCCGAGCAAAAAGCCGATAGTGAGGACGGTCAGCTCGAGGCCACCCCGCACCAGCCGCACGCTTTTGTGGAGCCGCAACGCCCAGCCCAGTACGAAGTCGTCGCGCGGTCCGGCCCCAAAACGCGGGCTTATATAGAGGCCGATGGCGAGCCCGCAGAGAATAATGCCTGTCCCAAAGACCAGCACGCCCTTACCCCACAACCCGGTAGGAACCGTGGGTAGCCAGGCTTGCTGCTGAAACACATCCACCCAGACGCCCACCATGATCATGTTGAGCGCCGTGCCCAAGCCGGGTTTCAGGCGTAAAAAGAGGAAATTCAGCACGATCAGTCCGAGGCCGACGACCTGCGTGACCTGCCCGAACGACAGGCCCGTTGCCTGGCTGAGCCCCTGGTGCAGCACCGACCATGGGTCGAGGCCGATGTTGGCGCGAATCATCAGGGTGATCGCTAGTCCAAAGACCATGAGCCCTAGATTGAGTTGCAAAAAGCGTCTCCAGAAGGAGAGATCGGTGAGGGTGGAAAGACGCATCCCTCGCAGTGTACGGGGCAATCGGTGCGAAGACGCGTCGTAGCGGAAACGTGGGAGCGTTCGGGTTCCCGAAGCCGGGTGTTTCCAGTCCCCTGGAGGGGCGAAAGTCTTTCGACTGACTCCGTAGTAAAGGCGGACGGTTTAGGCATGGTCTACCGTATAGACCCGAGCAGGCTAACGCGTCCCTTGCTCGAGAGTTTCAGGGTAAGCGGGTCAGGGTTCTCTCAGGGTTCTCGGTAGCCGAGAACTCTCAGCGTGAGCGCTCCTCGCGGATCCTGGGTAAACAGAAGACCCCCTTCGCGCTCGGAGTCCGGCGGCAGGTAGTCGAAGGTGACGTCGCTCGTTTCACTGGGCTGTCCGGGCCGTTCGACGCTTCCCTCCACCGCGAGTTCAGCTGCCGTTTCGTCCCCCAAATTGCGGGCGGCGAGCGTCACAAGGTAGCCGCCGCTCGAGCGCACCACGCGCACGACCTCGAGCCGGATGTCCGGGGGCGCGTCGCCCGCTGTAAAGGCTTCATAGGCCAAAAATCCTGCGGCTGTCACGACGAGCAGGAGGCCGACAGCCGCGACGATGTACTCGAGCACCGAGTTGCGCTGTGCGCCCGGTTCGCGTTTTTCCTCTGCCCTAGCATCTGTTGTCCCAGCGTCCGTCACAGCAGAAGCCTCGCTGCCGCCACCCCAACCGAGGCGGGAAAGCCCAACACGACGACCATCATGGCGATCTGCGCGGGCGCGAGGCCGTCGGTCCGCCCGAAAGCCCAGAGCGTATAGAGGCTCATCCCGAGCGCGATGGCGTAGCCGACGACCGTAAAGCGGTAGAAAAGACCCCAAAATGTCGCGTCCTCCGGCCTCTCTTCTTGTCCACGAAACTCGAGGCGGTAGACGAACGCGTGAATTACGACGAGCGACACCGCCATTAGTGCGAGCCCGTGCCAGGGCGTGAACTGGAGCGAAATCAGGAACATCTCGTCGGTCGGAGCCAGGTTGAGCGCGAAAAAGAGTGCGCCGACGAGCATGTAGACGAGTTCACCGAGGTAGCCTCTCGAGCGTGCCTCCTGTTCGTCGCGGTCGGTGCCCAGCTGTCCGGCGGCGAGAATTGCGCCGAGACTCGCCGGGATCGCCTGCAGCACGACCTTTCCGACGACTTCCTGGGTCGACATGCCTATCTCGAGCACCGAAAAGAGGAGCAGGCAGGCTGCCGAGGCCGTGAACCCCACGAAAAGGGCGACGAACGCGTCCACGACGTCCTCTTTCCAGGAAAACGACTTGCGGAAACCGATGTAGTAGGAGAGTAGGACGAGCAGCGGAACGCTCAGGACGAGCTGAGAAAGGAGCCGCCAGGGCGGCAGGTAAAACCCCAGCGACCACATCTCCATGGTCATCAGGAGCGGCAGGGCAAAAAGTATGGCCCCGCCAAAAGCGCGGGCGAGTTCGATGAGAAATCGGCTGTTCGTTTCCCTTCCCGCTGAGGTGTTCGCTCGGTCCGTCATGTGCCCCCAGCATGTCCCGGAATTCCAGGTGTTTTCCGTAACACCGGGTGAGTTTGACCTCACCTAGAGGCTACGTTTTTGCAAGCTGACGGTCCCTGCGAGGGATCTCAAATGGTAAAATAAGCTGTTTTGGAGCGTGTTTTTGCCGCTTGGAGGTATTTTGAACGAGGGACACGTCGTACCGGTTGTTATCACCGACGAGATCAAAACGAGCTTTATCAATTACGCCATGACGGTCATTGTGGACCGTGCCCTGCCCGACGTGCGCGACGGCCTGAAGCCCGTGCAGCGGCGCATCCTCTACGCCATGCACGACCTCGGGCTGTTTCCCAATCGCAAGTACGTCAAGTCTGCGGGGGTCGTCGGCGAGGTCATCAAGAAGTACCACCCGCACGGGGACACCGCCATCTACGACGCGATGGTGCGAATGGCGCAGGACTGGTCGCTGCGCTACAAGCTGGTAGACGGGCAGGGGAATTACGGCTCGATCGACGGTGACCCTGCCGCCGCTTACCGCTACACCGAAGCTCGTATGACGCACGTCGCCGAGGCGCTGCTCGGCGACATCGACAAAGAGACCGTCGATTTCAAAGAAAACTACGACGGAACGACGATGCAGCCCGAAGTGCTGCCTTCGGCTTTTCCCAACATGCTGGTCAATGGTGCGTCGGGAATCGCTGTAGGGATGGCGACCAACATCCCACCGCACAACTTGGGCGAGATCATCGACGGGCTTTTAGCGATGCTCGAGAATCCCGAGATCACCCTCGACGAGCTGATGAAATTCATCAAGGGCCCAGATTTCCCGACCGGCGGTGTGATGACCCGTTCGGGCATCCGTCAAGCATTCGAGACAGGTCGCGGCGGTATCCGCTTGCGGGCCAAGGTGCGCTTCGAGGAGCGCGGTAACCGGCACTCGATTGTCGTGACTGAGATTCCCTATCAGGTCAACAAGACCTCGCTCATCCAGACCGCTGCCGGGCTCGTCCGGAGTAAGCGCATCGAGGACATCTCCACCATCCGCGACGAGTCCGACCGGCAGGGGATGCGCATCGTTTTCGAACTCAAGCGGGGCGCGCACCCGGAGCTGGTTCTCAATCAGCTCTACAAGTACACCCAGCTCCAGAGCACTTTTAGCGTCAACAACCTGGCGATTGTCAACAGCTCGCCCAAAGTCCTGCCGCTGCGGGACGCGCTGGCGCTCTTTCTGGATCACCGCGCCGAGGTCATTCGCCGCCGCACCGCCTTCGAACTGCGTAAAGCGCGGGAACGGGCGCATATTCTCGAGGGCTATCTCATCGCGCTCGACCGTCTCGACGAGGTCATCAGCCTGATCCGCGCTTCGCCCGACGGCCCGACGGCGCGTGAAGGTCTCGTGAGCGAGTTCGGTCTCACCGAGGTTCAGGCGCAGGCCGTTCTGGACATGCGACTGCAGCGTTTGACGGGCCTCGAGCGTGAAAAACTTCAGGGCGAGTACCGCGAACTGCAAGAAGAGATTGCGCGTTTAGAGACTATCCTCGGCGACGCCGACGAGCTGCGCAAGGTTATCCGCAAGGAGCTGCGCGAGATTCGCAAGAGCTACGCCGACGAGCGCCGCACCCAGATTACCGACGACGAGGGCGACATCTCCAAGGAAGATCTGATCCCCGAGGAGAACATGGTGGTTACGCTGACGCGTGGAGGGTACATCAAGCGCACGGCCTTAGCGAGCTACCGGGCGCAGGCCAGGGGCGGGCGCGGTTCAACGGCGCAAAAAGCCAAAGAAGACGACATCAACTCGATGCTGATCGTGGGCAATACCCACGACTACCTGCTCTTTTTTACCGACAAGGGCCGTGTCTACCGCGAGAAGATCTACGATCTGCCCGAAGCCGAGAGGGCGGCGCGAGGCAATCACCTGCGTAATATCCTGCCGCTCGTCGAAGACGAACAGGTTGCGACCGTCTTGTCGGTCAAGGACTTCGACGCCGACGGCTACTTCATCTTCTCCACGCGGCAGGGAACAGTCAAAAAGACTGCGATTCGCGAGTACGGCAACCTCAACGCTTCGGGCCTCATCGCGATCAACCTCGTCGAGGGCGACGAACTCGTTTCGGTGCGGCATGGCTGGGACGGGGCGCACATCGTGCTCGCAACGCGTGGTGGGCAGGCCATCCGCTTTCCCGAAGCGGACGCCCGCGAGATGGGCCGGGCCACCCAGGGCGTGCGCGGCATCAAGCTCAGGCGCGGGGACGAGGTCGTGAGCCTTTCAGTCATTGCCGAGGAGCACCTCGACGACGCCGAACTTCTGGCCGTAACCGAGTGTGGTTTCGGCAAGCGGACACTGCTCAAGGAATATCCGGTCCAGGGCCGGGGTGGGCAGGGCGTCGTGACGCTCAAGGTGACCTCGAAAACAGGCGACCTCGCGGCGCTCTCCAACGTGCGCGGTGATGAGGAACTGCTCGTCCTCTCCGAAGGGGGCGTGCTGATTCGCACCCGCGTCGGGGAGGTGAGTCGCTACGGGCGCTCGTCGCAAGGTGTGACCATCATGCGCTTAGGCGACGGCGACCGCGCAGTCTCGGTCATGATCATGCTCGCCGATGAGACGCTCGAGCAGGCTGCGGACAAAGGCAGTGATACCCTGCTGGCCTGAGCCACAGAAAGCCTCGCTTTTTCTTTTCCCTTGGGGGTGGCCGCAAAGCCACCCCTTTTCTCGTTGTCACCCTTGGTAAAAGCGGCCCTTGCCTTTTTAAATGTGTACTTTTATACTTCTTGGATAACCATGTTTCGCTGGGCGTCCAGGTTTCGCCTGTTTTCTTTGCGTGCGACCAGAGCAGCTGGAGCGTCGTAGCCCTTTTCTTGTTTCAGGAGGAGTCATGCTCATCGGTGAGGCTACACTCAAAACCGCTTCGTATAGTCGCCGCCTCACGATGCTCGTCGATGAGCTCAAGGCGGCGGGGTGCACGGTCTGGCTCGAGGGGTTGCGTCTACGCTTCGACATTCCGGGTGAACCGGGTGAAGATCCGCAGCGGAGTCTGTGGCAAGCGGCCCGCTTCGAGCGGATGTTGGCCTGCTACAGCGACATCGTGAGCTGGGTGCCGCTACGCGACCTCGAGCCAGACCTGCACGATAAGCTCACTTCCCCTGCAAAAATGACGAGACCTTTCTGGCTGCGCCGTTCCCGTACAGTGCGCGCCGCCTAAGGTACGGTGCCCTGAAATTCTTGAGTTTCGAAGGCCTGAATAGGCATGGTCTGACAGACTGCACCATGTAGCCCTAGAGGTTCCACCCGCCCGCGACCTCGAGCGTGATCCCTGTGACATAAGCTGCCTCATCCGATGCGAGGTATAAAACGGCTCCCGCGAGTTCGGTGAGCGTCCCGGTTCGGCCCATCGGCAGACTGCTTTTCGGCGGCTGCGACACGCTGTTTTCGATGATGCCCGGGCTCACCACGTTGACGGTAATCCCGTCGCCCGCGTACGTCGCGGCAAGCGCCTTGCTGTAGAGGATGACGCCTGTTTTGGCGATGACGTACGGCGCAATGCCGGGCCGCGCTTTAAGTATCTCTGCTCCCGCGTACCCCAGATTGACGATTCTCCCCCAGCCCACCTTCTGCATGTGGGGCAGCGCCGCGCGGCAGAGGTAGAAGGTGCAGTGCAGGTTGCTGTCGAACATCTCGTGCCAAGTCTCGAGGCTCAGCTCAGCCAGTGGGCCCTGATGATAGTTGCCGACGTTGTTGACGAGAATGTGCGGCCCTCCGAAGGCTTCGTGGACGGTCTCGACAAGGGCGGTGGCTTCGTCGGGCCGGGTGATGTCGGCGGCGAAAACCTCGGCCTGTACGCCCTCGGCGCGGCAGCTCGAGGCCGTGTCTTGTGCGTCTTGCTCGCTCGAGCGGTAATGAACTGCGATGTGATAGCCGTTGTGGGCGAGAGCCAGTGCGACGGCCCGCCCGATACCGCGAGCGGCCCCTGTAACGAGCGCCACCGGAGACTTGGGTCTAGTCATCTCTTTAGCATACCTAGTCCGGCCGTAACGGGCGGGGGTGTTGGCAGCGCCCGTGCTTCGCGGTAGACTAACCTACTTTCGACCCGGTTCCCGAACCCTGAGGAGAGCGCTTGCAGGCCCACATGAGCTCGTTTCATACGGTTGACGGCCTCAGGCTTGCGACCTACAGCTATCTACCCGAAGAGCTCCCCAGAGCGTCGGTGACGATAGTCCACGGCTACGCCGAACATGCCGGGCGCCACAAGGCACTAGCCGAGGCGCTCGTCGAGGCGGGCTACGCGGTCTACACCTTCGACCTTCGAGGGCACGGCAAGAGCGAGGGGAAGCGGGCGAATGTAGGGGTATTTAACGAGTACGTTCACGACCTCTCCCGCTTCAGCGACATCGTGCGCGAATCACAGCCGCCCCTGCGGCGCTTTCTCTTCGGGCACAGCATGGGCGGAGCTGTGGCGCTTCAGCTCGCGCTCGAGCATCCGGAAAAGCTCGCGGGACTGATTCTCAGTGCTCCCTTTCTTCAGAACGCTACGCCGGTGCCGGCGCTTCTCGGGCAGGCAGCTCACCTCATCAGCAACCTTTTTCCCGACCTGCCTGTACAAAGGCTCGATACCCGCGCCCTCTCGCGCGATGAGGCTGTGGTGCAGGCCTATCAGGATGATCCGCTCGTCTATCACGGGAAGGTCAAGGCGCGCCTTGGCTATGAGTTGCTGCGTGTCGGGTCTTACCTGACCGGCAGGGCTGCAAGCATACGGCTACCTGTGCTTTTGCAGCATGGCACCGATGACCGCATCGCGTCCAAGGTGGGGACTGAAGTGCTAAGCAGTATGCTGAGCGGGGACCGGACGCTCAAGCTCTACTCGGGGGCCTACCACGAGATTTATAAGGATGACGGGCGGGAGGCGGTTTTAGCGGACCTGCTGAGCTGGCTGAGTACGCAGGGAGCCTGAGCCCCGACTTTAGACCGCGAACTAGAAGCTCCGGCTCCCAACCCTGCACCGGGAAGACCCCTGTTTTTCCCTTAGCCCTTAAACTGAGGTATGTCGAAAACCAACAGGCAACGCAAACTAGACGCCCAGACGTACGCCGACGCGCGTAAGCTGACAACGGGCAAGGTCCTTCGCCTCGTGCTGAAGTCGTTTCTTTTTGCCGTCATCCTTGGCCTGCTCATCGCCCTGCTGCCCCGCCTTGGGGTGCCTGAGGCCCTGCTGGAGACTACGTGGTTTCCTATCGTCCTGATGCTTGCCGTTTACATTCCGGCTTACCCCTTCCTGATGAGCGAGTTTCGCGTACCGCGCGGTAGGCGCTGAGAGAGTCGGATGGCCTTGACGGGCACGCAGCGGGCTCCCTCCGAGCGTCTTGAAAGTGGATCGCTGTGGAGTCTCTACCAGCAGATCAGGCTGGCACGGGTCTGGTTTCCCCTGACGATTGTCGGCGTGGTGCTGCTGCATCAACTGGTGATTGTTCCGCTGGGCGGCGAGAGCTGGCGTTTTTGGGTGCAACTTCTCTTTTACAGCATATTGGGGCCAGCCGCGACGTTTCTGACGCTCAATTGGATCGCCTCCGAGGTGCGCCGTCGTGAGGAGGCGCAGCAGGAGCTGCGTGAGCTTTACGACGCCCTTTCACGTTCACATGCGCTTCTTGGCAAGATTCAAAAAGTAACCGAACAGTTTGCTTTGGCTGCCGACCTCGATACGGTGCTCTCGGTTGCCGGGGAGGGCATCAGCACCGCAACAGGCGCACGCGGAACAGCCATCATGCTGGGCGCGCAGAACCTTAGTGTGACGCACGTGCATGGGCTCGGTGGGGCGGTGCTCGAGCGCGCCACGATCCGCCACGACGGACTCCGCCGGGGGGTAACGCTAACCGAACGCGACGGCGACGACTGGGTGCTGAGCGCCGGGCTCGATTGGGGGGGCGAATTCGGGGGCAGCGTTCACAGCTTTTTTACTGGTCTGCCAAGCGCCGAAGCGCGTGAAAGCTTTGCCATCCTGACCAGCGAATTTTCAGCGGCCGCCGAGGCCAGCCGCTCCCGCACCCGCGATCTGCTCACGCTTTTCGAGGCCGACCGGAGTATTCGCGCCGAGGGAAACCTCGAGCGCCTGCTGGAAAAACTCTTGACCCAGATGATGCGGCGTGCCGACGCGCCTCGGGGGGGTGTCTACCTTGCCGATGAGGACGGCCTCTTGCAGCTACGCGCCGCGCACGGTCTCGACGATTCGGGGATGCCGAGTACGGTGCGACTGGGTGAAGGGTTTATTGGCCGCGCTGCTGCTACCGAAGCGCGCATCGTTCATCTTCTCTTGCCGGGCGAGCAGCAGGGGCCGGTCCTGTCCACCGCCAAGAGCGCCATCAGTCTGCCACTACGCAGTGAAGAGGAGCTTTTAGGCAGCGTGGTTCTGGCACACCCGGACGCGGCGCACTTTAGCGACGCCAATCTGCCGTTTCTCAACCTGCTAGCGGGTCAAGTGAGTCTGGCGGTGCGCAACGCTCGCGCCTACTTGCATTCCGAGGAGCTTGCCATCGTCGAGGAGCGCACCCGCATCGCCCGTGAAATTCACGACGGCATCGCGCAGTCGCTCGCTTTCAGCGCCCTCAAGCTCGACCTCGTCGCGCGGCTGGTGCGGGCTGAAACGCCACTCATCGATAAGGCCACTGCCGAGTTGCGGATCGTTCAGGCCACCCTGCGCGAGAGTATCCGCGAGGTGCGCCGCTCGATTTTTGCCCTGCGCCCGGTCGACCTCGAGCGGCACGGTTTTCTCGAAACCATCCGCCGTTACTGCTCGGACTTCGAGCAGCAAAACGATCTCGCCCTGTCGCTGACCGTCAAGGGAACGCCGCTGCTAAGCCCCAAGAGCGAAGCGGTACTCTTTCGCATCTTTCAGGAGGCGATGCATAACGCGGTCAAGCACGCCCAGGCGCAGTACGTCTTTGTCACGGTCGGGCGTTACGACGACGGGTCCGGCTTTATCGAGGTGCGTGACGACGGCTGTGGATTCGATCCGTTAAGCGTCGATGACCGGGTGACGAGTGCGGGTGGACTTGGCCTGCGGCAGATGCGCGAGCGAGTGGCCTCGAGGGGGGGGACTTTTGAAGTGATCTCCGGTCCGGGAGATGGTACTAGGGTCTTGGTCTCAGTCCCCGAATAAGTATGAAAAAGAGCCCTTTCGGGCTCTTGACGGATGTTCGAAAGGCTTACTTGCGGTTACGGCGGTAAGACTCACCGAAGCGCTTCTGGAACTTCTCGACGCGTCCTTCGGTGTCGATAAAGCGCTGCTGACCGGTGTAGAAGGGGTGATTACCCGACCACACGTCGACACGCAGTTCGGGTTTGGTGCTATAGGTTTCCATGACGACTTCGCCGTCGCAGTAGACCTTGCAGGGGACCATCTTAGGGTGGATGTCTTTTTTCACGTGCGTCTCCAATCGTGCACGGTCGTTGTCGTGCAAACACGCTATCCTAGCAGATTTGTAGAGGTTCTGTTGTGAACTGGCGGTCATGGAAATAGCGGGCTACGCGCCCGCTATTTTCAACGAGAGAGTTTTTCACCTTGTAGCTGTAAAGGGTGCTGAGCCCGTCCCTTGGGGGGTTGTAATTGCTAAAGTCCCCTGCATCGAGTTCCCATTGACACTCGCCTCGATCTGGATCTCACCACCCTGAGTCGACAAGGATACAAGACTACCCGTGGATGTACCTGTCATCGGAGCTGAATCACTTTGAACCACTATGTTTCCATTTACCGCCGTTCCTGACTGAGTGAGCTGGAGTGTGAATGCAAGAGTTTGCCCAGACGTACTTGTAGCGGTAGCGTTCCATGTTCCACTCACGTCTCCCGCGCCCTGACCTCCGCACGCTGCGAGCAGAAGTGACAGGAGAACCGCGAGTAGGAAGCTGTAGCGATAGCGCATCGATGAAACCCCCTTAGTTGGTTGTGCCATTGTACGGTATTTGATGGTTTCCTGAAACGTGTTGCCGCTCGAGCCTCCTACAGCTCGAGCTTCTCGTGCTCTGCGCCCGTGTAGGGCTGGCCGGTTACAGCCGCCTTAGCCATCCCGAAAAGCTGACTCATCTTGTTGCTGGTGTCGTCCCAGTACTCGGCTTCGGTGACAGTGACCCGCAGCAGGGCGACGTGAGGGTCGTCCTTACCGTCCTTGAACCAGGCGTTGAGTGCGGGGTTCCAGAGCTCTTCGATCTTGGCGCGGTCGTGGATGATCTCGGCTTTACCCGACACCGAGACGTAGCGGCTGTCCTTGGGTTCGGCGTAGGCGAGGTTTACGTCGCTGTCCGTTTCGATCTCGGCGACCTTGCCCGAATCGTCGGAAGTGAAGAACCACAGCTCGCCGCCAAATTCGACCTGTTGTGTGTACATGGGTCGGCTGCGGAGCGTACCCGAGGGCTCGCTGGTCGTCAGCATGGCCACGCGCACGTCTTTGATCTTGTCCCAGAGGTTGCTAAGTTCGCTCATAGACTCGGTTATAGCGCGCCTTGGTGGTGCGGGACTGCAAGCTGAGGCGGACTCGAGACGTTCTAGCCTTGTAACCGGGTTCTTCGCCAACAACGCGGAACGTGACTGGATCGGCATCGGGCGTGCCTTATCCGTCACAACAGTTACAAAGCCTTTGTCTAAAGCACGTGACTTCTTCACCGCTAGCTCGTGTTTGCTTGGGAAATCCGTCTGGCACTAAACACCTAGTCGTCGTTGTTGTAAAACAGATACCAGTCTCCCTCGATGTGACGATAAAAGCGACCCAGTTCCATTACCCTTCCCAAATTATCAAAGAGTCGGTAATTGCGGGGCTTATACCTTGGATAATAGGCGTAACCCTTGCGCTTCATGAAGGCAAAATCTGCATCAAATTCGACCTCCGACCGACCTTTGGAGGAGGTGTTTACAGCGATGAGTTCTACCCCCATACGCTCCATGTCCTCGCAGAACGCTAAAGCATCCTGACGTTGCGGGTCTACATATTTGGCTTTTATACGCAGTTTGCAATGACCTTGACCATCTTGAATGCTGTGAGACAGAAAGAAGCTCTCATCATCGATGGCTAGTTGAGCAAGCTGCTCGAAAGCTTTGCGATTTTTATAGAACTTCCTCAGCAGGGAGCGGTCGCTTTCCATCCCTGAAAAGCAGCTGCCAAGCAGCACGGCGACCAAAACCAGGCCCATGACGTGCGTACCGCAACGGTGGACTTTCTTCTCAATTATCGAAATGCTAAAGGAACCTTGAGCCCGCTTTGAGCGCTCTCTAGCGCTACGGCTCGTGCAAGGGTCATGAACTCCCTGCAACTGAGTGCGCCACTAAGCCTTGCGACGACTCCGGCAGTTCATGACTGGCGCCGCGTTTCGTTCGTAGCGTCGTTCTTGGTGGCTTCAGAGCTACCCTAACGGGACCCTGTCGGCGTGCAGAAAACCGGGACTGG
>JBMDWS010000126.1:0-16674 GCA_048594695.1 Truepera sp.
GCCTGCACCCGAACCGGACTTCACCATAAAGCTGGGCGAGTACGCGTTTATGCTGCCCACAACGATCGAACCCGGAACCCACCTCGTTGCTTTCGAAAACGTGGGCAAGGAGGACCATCTAGGCTTCGTCTTCCGGCTGCCCGACGGCGTAAGCGCTGAAGAGGCCATGCATATGAAAGACCCCGTCATCGACTGGGCGCGGGCCCAGGGCCTCCACGCACTCGGCAACGGCGCTACCGCCTATACCGAGATGACCTTCGAGCCCGGCGCGACCTATCTCTTCGACTGTCCCATCCCCGACGACCAGGGCAAGGCCCACGACGAACTGGGCATGATGCGCTTCGTCGAGATTCCCCCAAGCTAGGTCCGGGACACCGCTCCCATGACAACGGGACGGCGGGACACCTAAACTCGCGCCACGTCAAGCCTGAAGGAGTAAAGCATGAAACCACCCCCTAGCATCCTCGCTATAGTCCTCCTCGTCCTGCTCAGCCTGTTCAACCTCATTC
This sequence comes from Truepera sp., assembly GCA_048594695.1. Classification (GTDB taxonomy): domain Bacteria; phylum Deinococcota; class Deinococci; order Deinococcales; family Trueperaceae; genus Truepera. The sequence continues at coordinate 510 of JBMDWS010000126.1, forward strand.
CCATTCCGGTTGGCCCGGACGGCGTTCCTGTGTTCGTCGCACGCCTCGCGCTTTTGCTCGGTGGCCTCGGCCTCATCGCGGCGGTCGGCCTCTGGTTCAGGCAGCCCTGGGCGAAGTGGCTCGCTGGGATGGTGCTTCTCGGCAACGCCCTCTCGGCAGCGCCGGGTCTCGCTTTCGCGCCGAACACGACCCTGCGCACGCTGGCAACACTGACCGTTGTCGTTTCGGTTCTGACGTTCTGGTTACTCCTTCGCAAACCTGCCCGCCAGTCACTCACCTAAAACCCGCCTAAGGAGGCACGCCATGAAAGCCCTGCACGCAAAAGTCCTGAACATAGTAGTCGCGCTTTTCTCTCTGTCAAACCTCGCCCTCGCTGCGGCTCAGACCGCGCCGCTCAGCTACACCTTCGAAAACGGCGACCTGAGCGGCCCCCAAACGATTTCGGTCAATGGCTTTCAGAACATCACCTTTTTCAACGGCAGTGACGGCGAGGTAGACATGACGTTGACCCGGCTGGACGAGGGTGCGACGCTTGGGGCCTACGAGGCTGCTGACAAGGCCATCAACGAAGCGTTCTCGCAGCCTGAGGGCGACGCACGCCAGCCCTTGAAAGAGCTGCTCGAGTTCACCGCCGCTATCGGCGGGGTGCATCTGCTGCCTCAGAGCGAGGGAAGTGCCTATTTGAACCTCGAGCCGGGAAGCTACGTCGTCAGCGCCTCGTCGGGCGGCGGCCCCGGCGACCCTTACCAAGCCAGAAACCTGCTCGTGAGCGTAACCGAAGGCGAACGTGCCGACGCACCGAAAGCGGACTTGAATATCGAGATGGTGGACTACCACTTCGACGTTCCCAAGACCCTGCCCGCTGGGAAAAGCCTCTGGCAGATCAGCAACGCGGGTAAAGAACCGCACTTCGCACTGATTTTCAAGCTGAATGAGGGCGCGACCGCCAAGGACGTCACGAGCTGGATGGTCGAAATGGCGGGTCCACCGCCCTTTAGCTTCGGTACACTTCTCCCTGCGGTGACGTCCGGGGAGACCTACTACACGCCTGTCGACCTGACGCCGGGAAGTTACGCCGTCATCTGTCCGCTCCCCAGCTTGAGTACCGGTGCGCCGCACTTTATGGAAGGCATGGTCGCCAGCTTCACCGTCGAGTGACGTACTCGACTCTCGAGAGATCACGCGCCCCTTTAGCAGGAGTACATTGAGCGCAGCGAGGCGAAAGGGGGGTGAGCAACGTGCTTACAAGTAGCGCACCAACCGATGGGATCAAGGGGCCGGACGAGCGGGCGTTCGGACGTTCGGCCCGGCTTGTCTTGACCCTAGCCCTGGCGCTCCTGACACTTTCCGTCGCCCAGAAAGCATACCGCCTTTCCCTGCCGACCGACGGCTGGCGCACCAGCAACGCGAACTTCGAAAGCGATGAGCCTCTGTATCTCGAGAACCTCTCCGGCCTTCCCTCGCCGCTGCAGCCTGGCGATAGACTCACGGCGTTAGAAGGCGAGAGCTTTACCGATCTCGAGCTGCAAAGCTTCACAGGCCGGACGACGGACATAGGCTACGATGCCGGGGAGACTGTGCGTTACACCGTCCTGCGCGAAGGCAAAAAGCTGGACCTGCAGGTGCCGCTCTATCCCGGCAACAGCATCGGCCCTGAGAAAATCTTCCCACTCCTCTTCACCCAAACTCAGGTAGGAAACGCGCTGCTTTGGATAGCCGTCGCCATAGGCGCATTCGTTTTCTGGAAGCGCCCGGCGAACCTCACAGCGCAGCTCCTCTTCTTGCAGCTAATGGTGACTGCGTCGTCGGCGGTGAGCTGGCTGGTTTCACCGCTCGCTGCCGCCGACATTCTGCATCCAGGCACGTTTTACGTCGCCGCTTTTTTTACTCACTGGATTCACGCGCTGCTCGAGCAGCCTCTCGGTCTCCACCTCATTCTCAGCTTCCCGCTCCCAGCGGGCGTGTTGCAACGGCGCTGGACGTTGCCTCTCCTCTACGGCCTGCCGCTTGCCGCTTTCGCCCTAATCTACGTGCTACCCGACGGGAACGGCGCGCCGCTTTTCATGCTTGTGGTGCTCTACAACCTTTTTGGCATCGTGCTAGTGGTGAGGATGTTTTTTCGCTACCGCGATCCCGTAGCGCAGGCTCAGGTGCGCTGGTTCGGCTTCGGCTACGCGATCTCCAACCTTGGTACGCTCCTGTTCGCGCTCTGGGCGGCAGGTTTGGTGTCTAGCGGATTCCACCACGTGACTGAGGCTTTACCGTTCAATACCGTCTTCCTGCTCTGCACTACAGTAGCCATCCTGCGCTACCGCCTTTTCGACATCGACGTAATTCTGAACCGGACGCTCGTCTGGGGAGGTCTAAGCGCACTCGTCATTGGGGTCTACGCGCTCGTCGTCGGAACACTCGGGCACCTCGTCGGGGACAGGCTGGACCTCGGTGTGTCGTTACTGGCAACCGGCCTCATTGCCCTGCTGTTTCAGCCCCTCCGAACCTTTTTGCAGCACCGCGTCAACCGCCTGCTCTACGGCAAGCGCGACGAACCCTACACCGTACTCGCCGAGTTGTTGCAGCGTTCAGGCACAGCTGCGCTCCCTGTCGCAGGGCTTAGTGCAACGGCTGAAACCGTGGCCCAAGCCCTGAAACTTCCGTATGTAGCCGTTGCGCTGCCAGGAGAAACCACCCCTCTCGCAGCTTACGGCCGGAGGCCACGTGAAACTGCCGCGCTGCCGCTCACGTTCGGCACCACGCGCGTCGGCGAATTGCAGCTGGGGCTGCGCCTGAACGAACAGCGCTTCAGCACATCCGAATACAAGCTCCTCGAGGCGATTGCCCAGCAAACGAGCGCCGTAGCCTACGCGGCGCTTCTCACCCAGGGCCTGCAGCGCTCCCGCGAACAACTCGTCACCACCCGCGAGGAGGAGCGGCGGCGCTTGCGCCGCGACCTGCACGACGGGCTTGGTCCCACGCTCGCCAGTCTGACCCTGCGCCTCGACCTCGCGCGCACGCTTGTAAGACAGCAACCGGAGGCCGCCGAAACGCTTCTCACCGAACTCAAGGGACAAACCCAGGAGGCGCTTGCAGACATTCGTCGCCTCGTCTACGCACTCCGCCCCCCCGCGCTCGACGAACTCGGCTTGCTCGGGGCGCTACGGGCGCTCGGTGAGACGCTGGGGCACCCGAACCTGGACCTGCGCCTGGAGCTGCCACCCACGCTCCCACCGCTCTCGGCTGCAACCGAAGTCGCGCTTTACCGCATCGCCCAGGAGGGGCTCGCTAACGTCGTGCATCACGCCGGGGCAACCCGCGCCGACCTCGAGCTGCGAGTCGGGGAAGACATCGTGCTAAGCGTCAACGACAACGGCGTGGGAATCCATGAAGCCTCCAAAGCCGTCGGGAATCATGCAGGTGTGGGGCTGCAGTCGGTGCGTGAGCGCGCCGAGGAGTTAGGTGGTAGCCTCGCGCTGACGACGAACACACCGACGGGAACTTGTGTTCGGGTCCGGCTGCCGCTCGCCACGAACAGGGCAGGTGACGATCATCGAAGCTGACGAACGCACCGTTCGGGTTCTTATCGCCGACGATCATCGGCTCTTTCTCGAGGGGCTCAAGGCGCTTCTCGGTTCGCTAGAGGGTTTCAGCGTCGTGGGCGCAGCGACGAGCGGCGACGAGGTCATCCACCAAGCCAAGACCCTGCAACCGGACGTGATCCTCATGGATATCCAGATGCCCGGACCAAGCGGCCTCGAAGCCACGCGCCGCATCCTCGCCGAAAGCCCGCATATCGGCATTCTGATGGTGACTATGTTCGACGATGACGAGTCGGTCTTTACCGCCATGCGTGCCGGAGCCAGGGGCTACCTGCTCAAAGGGGCCGACGGGGCCGACCTGAGCCGCGCCGTCGCGGCGGTCGCGCGCGGCGAGGCGCTCTTTAGTCCCGCCATCGCGGCCCGGCTCATGCGTTTTTTCAGCGCGCCGAGGCCGGACCTGCCGATGAACGCTTTTCCCGACCTGACTGAACGCGAACGCGAAGTGCTCGGTCTTATCGCCGCCGGGCGCGGCAACGCCGAGATTGCCCGAAGCCTCGTGATCTCGAGCAAAACCGTTCGCAATCACGTCTCGAACATTTTTAGCAAGCTTCAGGTTGCCGACCGAGCCGAAGCCATACTCAAGGCCAGACAGGCTGGCCTTGGCGGCGATACAGCCCCCCGATAGCGCCTCGCGCCGTCTTGGCACTCGGAACGCGTCATAATGGGGTCATGGCCAAACGTAAGCCCCGTTCACCGCAGCGCGACGTTGCCAGTACCTACCGCAGCAAGTTGTCGGCGCGTAAAACGGCGGTGCTGGCCCGCGAAGCGGCGCGCTGGAACCCCAGCCCCAGAGACCGTCTGGACCTGATCTTCGCCGCGCTGCTCCACACCACGACCAAGCCGGGAACCAAGGTCGGCGGCGTGAGAAAGGGCCTGCTCGAGCACTACGTCTTCCCTGCCGCAGTCCGCCACAATCCTGAGCGCAAGGCGCTCTTCCGCTCCTCGCGCATGGTCGTTCAAGCAGCAAAGGAAAAGAACATGCTCTCGTTTCGGGAAGCTCGGCGCGAACTCAAGGGGCTCTGGCTCGAGGTCAGATCGAAGCGCCCCTAGAGGCGCGGGTCACTCTCCCCTAGCGGGCTTTTGGACGCCCGGCGCAGCCACCAGGACACGCCCAGACTCACCACGAAGAGTGTCGCGGAGGCCAGCAAGTAGCCCCAGTCGAAGGTAAAACGCGCCGTGGTCGTCCCGAGCGACGCGCCCGCGAGTACCCCGACGAGCAGCCCCGGTAGCCCCCCAATCGCCGTAGCCAGCAAGAAGGCCCAGTAAGAAACCTTCAAAAAGCCGCTGACATAGTTGACGAGATCGCCGGGCAACGCCAGTGTGCGGCAGAGCAAGACGGTCTCGAAGGGGTAAGCCTCGAGCCGCTGTAACAGCCCTCCCTGCGCCCCGGGCGGTACATCCGAGCCGAACCAGCGGCCCAGCGCGTAGGCTACCGAGGCGCTCAAGAGCGAGGCAAAAAGGGCATAGACAAAACCCAAAAGAGGTCCATAAAGGACGCCCAGCCCCACCGTGAGCAGGCTGATCGGCAGCAAAAAAAGGGGCCGGAGCAGGTAGATGCCTAGCAGGTAGAGGGGCGCTAGGGGCTGCTCGCGCAGGCTCCCGATCGCAGCCCGCAGGAGCGCCGTGGGCGTTTGTCCCTGATCTCGGACGTAAAACCACGCGCCCAGAAGGAGTCCCAGCCAGAGCGTCAGCACCATGTACTTTTGCCAGACGCGCATAGGGTCCAGAATAAACCACGCGCATGCCCCGCTCCGACAACGGCAAGGGACGTGACGCGGCTCATAAAAACGTGCTAAAATACAGGGCTGAAAACTTTTTCGGCAAGCCTACGCAACAAGGCAACCTGAAGGCAAAGGAGGTGAATATATGCATCAGTACGACCTAAACGTGATTCTCGATCCGAACCTCAACGAGGCTCAGCTCAAGCTCGAGAAAGACGCCATCGTCGCGCAGATCGAGCGTGTCGAAGGGCAGATTGTCGAACTCGACGAGTGGGGCAACAAGCGCCTCGCCTACCCGATTCGCAAGCTCAACGACGGCTACTACCTGATCTACAAGTTGATGCTCTCGGAAAGCGCGCCGCGCCAGCTGACGACCAACTTGCGTCTGCGCGACAATATCATGCGCGTCCTCGTGACCCGTGATCGTCCGGAGCAGCGCACCCGCAAGGAAGCGCCGCGCAGCGAAAGCCGCCCGGAAGCGCGCCCCGAGACGACCGAAGCCCCGGCGACATCCGCCTAGACTCGCACACAGACGTTAACGATTTTTTCGACTCTCAACGGAGGAAATGCACATGGCTCGAGGGTTTAACAGCGTACAACTGATCGGCAGCCTGACCCAGAACCCCGAAATGAAGTACACCGCGAGTGGTCTCGCTATCCTGGAACTCAACCTTGCAGGCAGCGACCACGTGATCGGCAACGACGGGCAGCCCCGTGACCTTGCCTGGTATCAGCGGGTATCGGTTTTTGGCAAACAGGCCGAATACCTTTCGGAACAGCTCAGCGCAGGCACGCCTGTCTTCGTCGAGGGGCGGCTCAACTACCGCACCTGGGATGACCAGAGCGGTCAGAAGCGCAGCGCGCTAGGTGTCAACGCCGTGCGCGTCGAAGCGCTGACCACAGGTCCGCGTAAAGGCGACGCGACGATGACCGACGCACGGGGTCAGGAGCGGCTCGTCAACGCGCTCAATCAGGTAACCGTCATCGGCAACTTGATCAAGGACGCAGAGCTGCGTTACACGCCTTCGGGCGACGCTGTCACCCGCTTTGTCGTGGCGGTCAACGAACAGTACCGTGACCGTAGCGGGCAGGACCAAGAGAGTGTGCACTTCGTCGAGATCAACGTCTGGCGCGAGTTGGCTGAAGCCGCCGCCGAGCTTGCCAAAGGGGATCCTGTTTTTGTCGTCGGTCGGCTCACGACCGACAGCTGGACCGACAAGGACGGGAACCGGCAGTATAAAGACAGGCTCGAGGGCAGCCGTATCGAATATCTGACCCGTGGCCCTGGTGGTGGTGGCACCAGCGCCCGTCCTCCTCAAAAGGACGCCCAGAGGGGTCAGCAGGAAAGTCGACCCAGCCGTCCCAAGCTGGATATCGACGAGGAGTTTCCACCAGAAGAGGATTTACCCTTTTAAATGGCACAACCAAGACCCAGTAACCGTACCAGACGCGACCGCGACGACCGCCGTGGTGGTCGCCGGGGCCGCCGCCCAAAGGTATGCCCCTTTTGCACCGGTGAGCAGGAAGTCACGGCTTACCGCGACGGCAGGATGCTGCGCCGCTTCATCTCGGATACCGCCAAGATTCTTCCACGGCGTCGTACCGGGGTGTGCGCCAAGCATCAGCGTAGGCTTGCCACAACCATCAAGCAAGCGCGCGTCCTCGCCATCATCCCGATTACCGAGAAACTGGTGCGTAGATGAGCTTAGAGGTAGCATCTGTAACTCAGGGGTTTAGCTTATGAACGTGATCCTGCTCGAGCCCATTGAAAAGCTCGGTGAAGCGGGCGCTCTCGTCAGCGTCAAACCGGGTTTTGCCCGCAATTACCTGGTGCCACGCGGCCTCGCCCTACCCGCAACGCAGGCCAATCAGCGCGAACTCGACGCCCGTCTTGCCCAGCGTGCCAAGCAGCTCGCCGAGCGCAAAGCCGACGCCGAGCGCCTGCGCGACATGCTCGCCGACGCTCTAGTCGAGATCAAGGTGCGCGCCGGTGACGAGCGCATCTACGGCTCGGTCACGAGCGGCGACATCGCCGAGGCTCTGCAAGCACGCTACGACGTCGAAATCGACCGCCGCAAGCTCGAGCTTGGCGAACCGATCAAGACGTTAGGCGAGTACATCGTCGTGTACAAACCTCACCCCGAAGTTCCCATCGATCTCAAGGTGAACGTCGCTGCCGAAGGCAACTAGAAAAAGCGGCTCAAACGAGAGAAAGCCTCTGCACGGTGCAGAGGCTTTCTTTTTGGACCGTCCCGAGCCCAAAGGGCTCACTAGAACGTCAGACGTTACTTTTCGCCGCGTATGGATTCGACCCGGATCAGGTTGGTAGTGCCGCGCATTCCGAAAGGCACGCCCGCTGTGATGATGTAACGGTCGCCGGCGCTGATGTTAGTGAATTGCCGCAAGGTCTCGACGATTTTAGTGTTGGCGACCTCGACCATTTCGTCGGTGGTGTAGACCTCCTCCGACATCGCTGGAATCACGCCCCAGACGATGCTCATTTGCCGGTAGGCACGTTCGCTTGGGGTCAAGGCAAAAATGGGCGAGGCAGGACGGTTGTGCGCGACCCTGAGCGCGGTGTTACCGCTCGAGGTAAAGGTCACGATCACCTTGGCCGACAGGAAGTGCGCCATCTGACAGGCTGCCAGGGATACCACGTCGGCGGTCGAAGAGTCGGGCTGCGGGTAGCGCTCGCGCATATTGGCCTGATAGCTCGCGTCGCTCTCGACCGAGCGGGCAATTCGCACCATCATCTTGACCGCCTCGACCGGGTAAGCGCCGACTGCCGTCTCCGCCGAAAGCATGATGGCGTCGGTGCCGTCGTAGATCGCGTTGGCGACGTCCGAGGCCTCGGCACGGGTCGGGGTGGGGCTCGAGATCATGCTCTCAAGCATCTGCGTTGCGGTGACGACCGGTTTACCCGCCTCTGTACAGGCCCGAATCAGCTTTTTCTGAATGAGCGGCACCTGCTCGGGGGGCAATTCGACACCGAGGTCGCCACGCGCCACCATGATGCCGTCGACCTCCTCGAGGATTTCATCGAAGCGCGCCACTGCCGAAGGCTTTTCGATCTTGGCCATGAGCTTAGCCCGCGAGCCCGAACGTGCCAAATAATGCCGCGCCAAGAGCAGATCGTCGCGGCTTCGCACGAAACTCATAGCTACCCAGTCGACCTCGAGTTCCGCGCCGAAGAGCAGGTCTTCCATATCTTTGTCGGTCAGGGCCGGAATGCTCAGGTCGGCGTCCGGGATATTGATGCCCTTGTTGTTCGACAGGACGCCGCCCAGCGTCACCTCGGTATCGATGGTTTCACCACGCAGGCCGGTAACCTTGAGTGCGAGCCGCCCGTCGTCAAGGAGCAGCGTGTCCCCGACTTTGACGTCGGCGTAGAGGTTGGTATAAGTCACCCCGACACGGGTCGCGTCGCCAGGGCTCGAGTCGTCACAGGTGAGACGGAAGCTCTGCCCTTCGGTCAGCATGACCTTGCCCTCGGCGAAGGTCGCTGTACGAATTTTCGGCCCCTGAAGGTCTTGCAACACGCCTACCGGTGTGCCCATGCGCTTGGCCTCAGCCCGAATCAGCTCGATGTTTTTCTGGTGAACCTCGCGGCTGCCGTGCGAGAAGTTAAGCCGGAAGACGTTGACCCCCGCAGCGATAAGCCGCTTGATGACGTCCGGATCGCTACTTGCGGGTCCCAGCGTAGCGACGATTTTGGTACGGCGCATGACCGACATCAGAAGGCGCGCCGTCCGAGAAAGCGGGCGCTGGCGCCGAGCTCCTGCTCGATAACAAGCAGGCGGTTGTATTTAGCCAACCGGTCGCTGCGACTCGCTGACCCGGTCTTGATCTGCCCGGCATTGACGGCGACGGCGAGGTCGGCAATAAAGGTGTCCTCGGTCTCGCCGCTGCGGTGCGAGATCATGTTGCGATAACCGGCGCGTTTGGCGAGTTCGATAGCGTCCATCGCTTCGGTCAGCGTGCCGATCTGATTGACCTTGATTAGAATAGCGTTGCCCACACGTTCGTCGATACCGCGCTGCAGGCGCTCGGTGTTGGTGACGAAAAGGTCGTCCCCGACAAGCTGGGTGCGTGCGCCGACAGCGGCGGTCAGCTCGGCCCAGGCTTCCCAATCGTCCTCGGCGAGCCCGTCCTCGATCGAGATGATCGGGTAACGTGCGACCCAGTCCTGCCAGTACCCGACCATCTCAGCGCTCGAGAGAGTCTTCCCTTCGGCCTCGAGGTGATAGGCACCGTCCTTGAAAAATTCCGTTGAGGCCGGATCGAGCCCGATGGCGATCTGTTCGCCGGGCGTGTAGCCCGCGCCCTCGATAGCCTCGAGGATGACCTCGATGGCTTCCTGATTCGATTTCAGATCAGGGGCGAAACCGCCCTCATCCCCGACGTTGGTGTTGTAACCGCGTTTGGAAAGCACCTTTTTGAGCGCGTGAAAAGTCTCGACACCCGCCCGGAGCGCCTCCGAAAAGCGCTCGAAACCGACCGGCGCGAGCATGAATTCCTGCATGTCGACGCGGTTGTCGGCGTGTTTGCCACCGTTGATGACGTTCATCATCGGCACCGGCAGCGTTTTGGCAGCGGTTCCGCCAAGGTAGCGGTAGAGGGGCAGCTCGAGCGTCTGAGCTGCTGCTCGCGCTGCTGCCAGTGACACAGCGAGCAGTGCGTTGGCGCCGAGTTTGGTTTTATTGGGCGTCCCGTCCAGCTCGAGCAGCAGCGCGTCGAGACCAGACTGGTCGAGCGCGTCGAAGCCCATGATGGCGGGTGCGAGCACGGTGGTGACGTTTTCGACGGCCTGTAAAACACCTTTGCCGCCATAACGCGTACCCCCATCACGGAGTTCGGCAGCTTCGTGCATCCCGGTCGAGGCGCCGGAAGGTACAGCAGCACTCGCAAAAATCCCGCCGGAAAGTCCTACGGTTGCACCGACGGTCGGGTTTCCCCTCGAGTCGAGTAACTCGGTCGCCTGGACAGATTCGATAAGCGTCATAAGGTCCTCTCGCTCACGTAACGATTAAGATAGTCGCGCAGCCTTAAAACCGTGCCTGCGCCGCACCCTACCTTAACCTATCGCGCAGGCCATCCGTGAGACGGCTTTTAGCCCGTCCGCAGCGGAACGACCATCGCCAGGTAGCTCGGGTCTCGCAGGCTCGAGAGGACACTCGGTCCAGTCGGCCCGGAAAAAGAGAAGCGCACGTCGCCCGTGACAGGCCTAAGGGCGCTGAGCAGATAGTCCGCGTTGTAGGCCAGCACGATTTCTGACTCACTCCCCTCCTGAACGATACCTAGCGCCTCCTGAGAGCGCCCGTACGCCCCCTCGGCCGAGAGCTGTATGGTGCCACCCCGGATGAACATATCGACGCGGTTATTCGCCGTTTTATCAGCCATCACCGCCACGCGCTGCACACCTTCAAGCAGATCGCTCGCCCCGACGATGACGCTGACCGGGAATTCACCTGGAATGACCCGCTGATAGTCCGGGAATGTCCCTTCCATCAGTTTGAAATTGAGACTGTAGGGGCCATTTTGCAAGGAGAGTTGTCCCTCGTCAAGCTCGAGCGCAACCTCGCCCTGACCGAGAATGCGCGTCAATTCGTCGACACTACGCGCAGGCAGTACGATATTTCCGTCTAGCCCCGTAGTCTCATCGAGATGGTAGTAGGCGAGCCTAAACCCGTCGGTCGCCACGGCCCGGACATGACGGTCGTCGAATTCGACACGTACCCCGCGAAAGATGGCCTGGTATTCAGCAACCGCTGCGGCGTAACGTACGTGGGCAAGAGCGTCGGCAAAACGCTCGGCTGAGAATCGACCGGCAAAACTTTGAGGAAACGATATCGTCGGCAAGCTTGCGTCAACGAGTTGGAGCTTGGTGGCGTATGAACCGGACTGCAGTTCCAGCTCGGTATCAGCGAAACTGAGTTCGACAAGCTCTCCAGGAAGTGCCCGCACCACTTGGCTAAAGACCTGCGCCGGAAGTGCCCAAGTTCCTTCGTCCTGGGTGTCGACAGCGATTCTTGCCTGAATGTCGATATCGAGGTTGCTTCCGCTCAAGGTCAGGTATCCCGCATTCAGCTCGAGTTTGACGAGGCTAAGGGTAGGGTTACTGCTTCGTCCCGGCACAATGCGTTCGACACTACCTAAGGCCTCGGCAAGTTGTTTTTTGGGAACATGGGCAATCATGAGAACTCTCCCTGTGTCTAGCTAAGTGATGGCGATAATTTTATCAACACTGAAAAAGAGCACACCCTCTATAGTAGGGGCTGTGGAAAATGTGGATAACCATTCTTTTCTCTCTCCCACACGGCAAAGTACCTGTGGATAAAGCTGTGGATAACTCGGCCTTGCCTGTGGATAACCTACCGAGTTATCCACAGCTTTCCACAGGCTCAAAGATGTCGAACTTATCCACAAGCTTATCCACAGCTTATCCACAGCTTATCCACAAAGTTATCCACAATTGTTCGTGAGTAAAATATAAGAAAGATGAGCCGTGAAGGTCAAGATGATGATTTTCAGAGCAGTGCACCCTTGATGGCCTGGATGTGCTCCTCGAGGTCGCGGTCTTTATGAATCTGCTCGCTGATACGCTGTACCGCGTACATTACCGTCGAGTGATCGCGCCCGCTGAAGAAGCTGCCGATTTCAGGGTAGGAGTGCGAGGTAAATTCGCGAATAAGAAACATGGCGACCTGTCTGGGAACAACGAGTTCGTGTCGCCTACCCTTGGATTTGAGGTCGGCAGCCTCGACGTCGAAGTTGAACGCAGTTGCTCGCAGGATCTCATCCATGGTCAGGTTGAGTTCGTTCGGGGCGTAGACATCCGACAGAGCTGCAGCAACAGTTTGGCGATTGAGTTCGATCTGATTCATGCTCGTGTACAAGATGACGCGCACGAGCGCCCCCTCGAGCTCGCGGATGTTCGAGGTTACTTGCCGTGCGATGTAATCGATAACGTCCGGTGGAATCTTGACGCCCCGATATTCGGCGTTCATTTTTAAAATAGCAATGCGCGTCTCGAGCTCCGGAGCCTGGATATCGGTGATGAGCCCCCACTCGAAACGGCTGCGGAGGCGGTTTTCTAGCGTGGGAATATCCCTGGGTGGTCTGTCCGACGAAAGGATAATCTGTTTGCCTGATTCGTAGAGCGCATTAAAGGTGTGAAAGAACTCTTCCTGCGTTCGCTCCTTACCCGCGATAAACTGCACATCATCGACGAGGAGCAGATCGATGCTGCGGTAGCGATCGCGAAAGGCCGACATCTTATCCTCACGAATGGCGTTAATCGTGTCATTCGTGAAAGCTTCGGTGGTGACGTATTCGATCTGCAGGTGGGGAAGGCGCTCAGCAACGGCGTGTCCGACCGCGTGCATGAGGTGGGTTTTGCCGAGACCGGAATCGCCATAGATAAAGAGTGGGTTGTAGGCGCGACCGGGTGCTTCGGCGACTGCGAGTGCCGCAGCGCTCGCGAGATTATTGTTTTGCCCCACGACGAAGTTCGAGAAGACATACTTGGGATTCAGACGCGGGGGGGGTGCTGAAGGTGCCGCTTCGGGGCTAGGCGCGGGTTGGAAAATGTCGGGCTGCTCAAAAGAGGGAAACGAAACGACCTGAAAGCCGACTCGCGGCGAGGCAGCACCAAGATCGCGCAACGCGCTCTCAAGCACCGATCCGTAATGGTTTTTGAGCCATTCGCGGGCGAACGAGTGCGGCACCCCGATCATGAAGGTACCCTCTTCGATACCAAGCGGTCGTACCTGCTTGAACCAGGTACGAAATTCGACTTCAGGGATTTGGGTACGGACGTACTCGAGGATGTCCTCCCAGATGGCATTTTCTTGCCTCAACATGTTGTCCTTTTCTGCGACAGCCGGGATCCTGAAGCTAACGCTTAGGCCAATTACAAGGGTTTAGTCTAGCAAATTTGCGCTCTGGGAGAGCCTTCCCAGTCCGGACGTCGGTCAAGCAGCTGCAAGTTGCCCCCGGAGCCGTTACACTTGAGCACGTTATGAAGTGTGCATTCGACGTTATCGTTATAGGGGGTGGGCATGCCGGGATCGAGGCCGCGGTTGCGTCTGCACGTCTGGGCGCGAGGGTAGCGCTCTGTTTGCCCAGTGCTGACAAGATCGGCCTGATGCCCTGCAATCCGGCGATCGGGGGGCCGGGCAAATCGCAGATGGTTTTCGAGCTCCATGCCCTCGGTGGGGTCATGGGGCAGTTGGCTGACGAAACCGCCATTCACGCCCGGACACTCAACGCGAGCAAAGGGCCGGCAGTGCAGTCCCTGCGCGTGCAAAACGAACGTGACGCCTATGCTGCAGCGGCGCAGGCGTGTGTGATCGGAACCGCGGGCATAACGCTGGTCCTCGGTGAGGTCGCAAATCTCCGGGTGTCGGGAGGACGCCTCGAGGGAGTGCAGTTTAGCGACGGTCGCGTGCTCGACGCGCCGAGCGTCGTTCTATGTACCGGGACGTTCCTGCGGGGCGTCGTGTGGTACGGCAAGCATCAGCGTCCGGCAGGGAGGCAAGGCGAGGCACCAGCGAGGCACTTGTCCCAGAGTTTGCGCCAGACCGGACACGACTTGGTGCGCTTTAAAACGGGAACACCGCCGCGCATCCGATCGGATTCGGTGGACTTCGGGGTGCTCGAGGTGGTCCCTGCCGACGATCCGCCGGGCTCGTTCAGCGGTAAACCGGGCAAACATGCAGCCAGTTCGCCAACGTGGCTGACCCACACCACCTCAGACACGCACACGCTTATTCGAGAGAACTTGACGCATTCGGCCATGTACGGAGGCGAGATAGAGGGTCAAGGGCCGCGCTATTGCCCCTCGATCGAAGATAAGGTCGTCCGCTTCGCTGATAAGGATCGCCATCTTCTCTTTGTCGAGCCGGACGGTCATGAGACGAGCGAAGTCTATCTTCAGGGCTTCTCGAGTTCGATGCCGCCTCGCCTGCAAGACGAGATGATCCGGACGCTCCCCGGATTTTCGCGTGCCACGGTCCAGCGGTACGCCTACGCTGTCGAATACGATGCTCTCGACCCGTCGCAGCTGACGACCGGTATGATGTCGCGGCGGTTGCCGGGGCTTTTTAGTGCTGGTCAGATCAACGGAACCAGCGGCTACGAAGAGGCGGCGGCACAGGGGCTTATCGCAGGGGTCAACGCCACGCGGTTTGCCGCAGGTCAAGAGCCTGTGGCTCTTTCCCGAGATCAGGCCTATATCGGTGTAATGCTCGACGATTTGGTGCGTTGGGGCGTAGGCGAACCGTACCGTATGCTCACGTCCCGCAACGAGTATCGGCTGCTCCACCGTCAAGATAATGCGGACGAGAGGCTGGTTGGTTTGGGTTTTGCGTGGGGCTTGCAGTCTAAGGCGCGCCTCGAGAAAGTTCAGGCAAGTAGAGCCCGTGTCGAGGCAGAGATGAAGCGCCTCGAGATGACGCGGATCGGCGGGGACACGGCCAGCAAGATTCTCTGCCGTCCCGGCACGAGCTACGTTGAGGTCGCTGGGCTTGTGGGTCCGTGCCCGACGCCGCTCGAGCCTGCTGAAGCCAAAAAAGTCGAGATCCTCACCAAGTATGCCGCCTATATCGCCCGGAGCGCGCGTGAACTCGAGAACCGCAAGAGCTACGAGACGATCAACCTGTCCGATCTCTCTTATGAACATGTGCCGAGCTTGTCGCATGAGGGGAAGGAGGCGCTCAAGCATGCTCGTCCAGGGACTCTGGGGGCGGCGCAGCGTCTGCGCGGCGTGCGCGATAGCGACGTAACTGCGCTCCTCGTCTACTGCAGGACGGGGCAACGGTGGAGACACGATGTTTCACGTGAAACACCTGTGAACGGTTGAGGTGAACGGGAAGCTTGCGGTTTACGCCGACCTTCTCAGACGCTATCACCGAACGCTTGACCTCATGTCGGGCGCGGCTATGGGGTCGCTTGACGTAAAACTGCTCGAGGCCGAACAGTTTACTGCCTTTATAGAGCCTCACCTCTCCCCCACCGACCGCATTTTGGACCTCGGTTCCGGTGCGGGGCTGCCGGGTATCGTCGTGGCACTCGCGCTTCCTAACCACCACATCACACTCGTCGAGCGTCGACAGCGCCGTGGAAATTTTCTGCGCATCGTCGCCAGCCAGCTTCAGCTCACGAATGTCGAAGTGTTCACAGGCGATGTGCGGGCTCTTCAAGCGCCCCCTTACCGCTGGGTAACCGCGCAGGCTGTAGGCGAATTCCCGCTTCTGTACTGTCTGACACGTCATCTTCACGCCTCGAGCGTCACGATCCTTGCGCGCCGGAGTGCCCTTTCCCCTACCGAGCAAGGTGCACTCGAACGGATTGCCGGCCCGCTCGAGAGGGTCGAATCGGTCGCTATGCCGACCCATGGTAAACTCATAGCCGTGCAGCTTCAGGGAGGGCAGCCTTGCCCATCATCGGCGTAATCAATCAAAAAGGTGGGGTAGGCAAGACGACAACTGCCGTAAACCTCGCTGCTGCCCTTGCCGAAACCCGGCGTGTATTGTTGGTCGACATGGACCCTCAAGCCAACGCCAGCAGTGGTGTGGGCGTTCAGGGCGCCGAGCGAACCATTTACGACGTGCTTATCGGGGACTTGTCGGCACGACGGGCAGTGACCGGGACCGAGCTCGAGAATCTCAAGGTTTTGCCGGCTTCGGTCGAACTTGCTGGGGCCGCAGTCGAACTCGACGCTTCGACCGATAATCTGCGCCTGCTAGCCAAAGCTCTGATCGGGGTACGGCCCAACTACGACTTTATCGTGGTCGACGCGCCGCCTTCGATCGGCGCACTGACGCTTAACGCACTTGTCGCGGCTGATCA
>JBMDWS010000127.1:0-6661 GCA_048594695.1 Truepera sp.
TTCTTTCTTGGTTTCGGTGTAGCCCTCAAACCCGACCTGCGCCGGATTCTGCTGCCCCAAAATCGGCACGCGTAGGGTTTCAGAACAGCCCTTCATCCTCCAACTCCGCGAGGATTTCGTCTTCTGAAAACGTGCGTTCCGCGTGGACCCGACCCGTAGCTTTTTGGCTGCGCAGCAGGTAGAGCGCACACATATACCTTTTCAGGTGATCTTGTCGCCGGGCGATCAGGAAGCGCTGAACGTCATCCCAATCTGCACGGGTGAGCGCCCGGAACTCGTCAGGCTCGAGCTTTCCGGTCTCGAGCCGACGAATGTAATTAAGAAAACTTGATTGACGAAAATACTTCTGTAGCTCTCAAGCAGGTGAGCGCGACAAACGGCGTTTGAAGGGTGCAGGCAAATGGTTGATACAGATCTTAAGGATCCATTCGCTATCTGGACCCACGAAGGTTTTTGGCGCGCGCCACACTAGACCAACCACTGTCAAACCTAGGATCACAGCTGCGACGAGGAGTGTCACCACATTCGGTAGAGCAAGAAAGCGGCATAGCATGGCTAGACACCAAGACTCCAAGAGCACAATGAAGCTCAGATATAAGCTCGGCAAATAAAGCCTTAGCAGTTCGGACAGCCTTAAACCTGTAATCTGGAGCGACAAGCTAGTCATCGAGAAAAAGTTTATAAATGAAGCTACTGTGACACCAGTAGCGACGCCAGCAATGCCCCAGAAATGCCCAATCCAGGCTCCCAGAGCAACCATTATGGCGTAAACAAGTTGATACAATGCCCTCTTATATACTGTCCCCGAAGACTTGATTAGTATATCCCCCATGCGAACTGTTAGACGAATAGCCAAAGTCGAAACAAAGATTTGAAACGGGATAATAGCAGCATCCCAATTATTTCCATACAGTAGGCGAATCGTTTCCGGGGCAAAAACAAACAGGAAGCCACTCAAAGGAAAAGTCATAATTGATATAATTGAAACACCACGCCGATAGACCATTCGTAAAGTTTTCGGTTCATCTTGAACCCTAGATATAGAAGTGAACAACACAGAATGCAAGATTGTACCGAAATATCGATTTGGATAGGTCATAAGCTGAAAAGCTCTACTGTAAATACCCACCTGTGCTAAACCCATTGTTTTTCCAACAATTATGTAATCTACGTTACCCGCTAACCGCAAGAATAGTTCCCCAAGCGTGATTCCCGCCCCGAACCCCAAGAGTTCCGCAAGCGAGTGCCTATCAAGCATAGGTTTGAAGCTGTGCGGGGAAGCAAACAAGTACAACGTATTTAGTAGAACTGACTGTGTGAGTGCAGCACTTACTAAAGCCCATGCACCAAACCCCAAGAACGCTGCGCCCATCCCTACAAAGCCATACCCTACAACGTACGAAACGACATTGAATATCGACTTGATTCGGTAGTTCAAGTTGCGATAATTGAGTGCCTTTGCTACTTGACCTAATGAGCTAGTTATGTAAATAAAAGAAAGTGCGCGTAGTATATTTGCAAGTCCATCAGCATCGTTAAAGAATTTGGCTAGGAATGGGGCACTGAACCAAAGCAAAGCTGTAAGTGAAACACCAGTAAGAATAGTGAATGTAAAAGCTGATCTTATGTGTTTTTCAGTTAATGTCTTGCGCTGGATTAACGCTGAAACCATGCCAAATTGGTTCATAATATCGGTAAAAGCTGTCACGGTGTAGGCAATACTAACGAGACCAAAATCGCTCGGGCTAAGCAGTCGTGCCAAAACGATCATGACCAAGAACTGAGAAAGCGCAGCGATCACGGTTCCGGACGTCTGCCAGAAAAACCCGGCCATGGTCTGTTTCGTGAGGGATTTGCGATCGGTGTATTCGTATGTATTCTTGCTCATGCTAGACGGCTAAGTATGCAGGGGGAGGGGAAAGGAAGGATTCC
This sequence comes from Truepera sp., assembly GCA_048594695.1. GTDB lineage: Bacteria > Deinococcota > Deinococci > Deinococcales > Trueperaceae > Truepera. The sequence continues at coordinate 1,933 of JBMDWS010000127.1, forward strand.
AAAACCCGCCTAGGATATCAGGAAAACCGGGTAAAAAAAATTTCGAGATCACAATCGGGCTCGAGAGGCGCTAATTCAGCTCGCGCTCGGCACGAAAGTTGTGAGGTGGCTCGCCCTCATCCTCGAGATACAGGTAGTCGTCGATGGCCTCGAGCAGGTCCCGGAGCCGGGGGTCGTCGACGAGCGCGTCGCACAGCTCGAGCTGCTCCTCTTCGGAAAGCTCGGCGAGCGCTTCGATAATCTCGGTCACAGTCAATGGGGCCACCCCTCCAGCCTTCCTTCTTTGTAAGCATACTCCGTAGGTATGCCCGGAAGTCAGGCTTCTTGCCTGACGAGCGCACGGAAGATTAGGAACAGCCCAAACGCTGCCAGTGTAAGAACGCCTGAGAGGGCGAGCGCTGAACTGAGGTCGCGCTCGAGCGCCGCGTAGATGGCGAGTGGCAGGGTTCGCGTGCGCCCCTCGAGACTCCCGGCAAAAACGATAGTCGCCCCGAACTCGCCCAGCGCGCGCGCCCAGGCCAGCACCAGGCCCTCGGTGAAAGCGGGCCGCGTCAGGGGCCAGGTCACACGCCAGAAGGTCTGCCAGCGGTCGGCTCCGTCGATAAGTGCGGCCTCTTCAAGCTCTCTCGGAACGTTGCCAAAGCCGACCTTGACCGCACGTATATAGAAGGGACTGGCCACGAACAGCTGCGCCAGAACGACTGCTGTGGTGGTAAAAGCTAGATTGACGCCGAGGTCGTCGAGCGGACCGCCGATCACACCCCGGCGTCCAAAAACGAGCAGAAGGGCGACGCCCGCAACGACCGGCGGCAGAACGACAGGCAGGTCGACCAGTGTATCGAGAACCCTGCGACCCCAAAACCTGTAGCGGGCGAGCACGTAACCGACGGGCGTGCCTAACAGTATTGTGAGCCCCATGCTGATGCCTGTCGTCAGTAGACTCAGGCGTAAGGCTTCAGCGGCGGCGGGCTCGAGGAGGGTCGCGAGTGCTGCGGGAGAAAGGGCACGTAGCAGCAGAACCGCTACGGGCAACGCAAGCAGGATCAGGAGGACGAAGCTGGCGGCGACCGGCAGGAGCGGCGGGCGGGAACTCAGGGATGCCGGGCCACGTGCCGGACCTTTATGCTGGGACATCCCTACTCAGGTTTCTGAAAGCCCCGCTCGGTGAGGATCTGCTGCCCTTCGTCCGAGAGAACGAGGTCCACAAAAGCCTGAGCCAGGTCGGGTTGGGTGCTGTCTTGCAGCGTGGCGATGGGATATGTGCCGAGGACGTTGAGGTCGTCGGGAATCTCGATAGTGGTGACGTTCTCAGCGACAGCGGCGTCGGTGGCATAGACGATGGCGGCGTCCGCCTCGCCGAGTTCGACCTTTAAAGCGACCTGCCGCACGTTGGATTCTTCCGAGACGACGTTGGCGAGAACCCGCTCGGAGAAATCGTTGCCGTAGGTGGCGTCCATCTTCGCCAAAGCCTGCCGGGCGTAGTTGCCGACCGGGACTTCTTCGTCGGCGAGAACCACCAAGACGCCCGCGTCGGCAAGCTGCTCGAGGCTAGTGACGTCACTGTCGGCGGTCGTTATCAACACCAAGCGGTTACCGGTAAAGATCTCTGGTTCACGGGCAGTCAGTCCTTCATCCACCACCACCTGCATCTGCTTTTCGTCGGCGCTGGCAAATACGTCTGCGGGAACACCTTCGACGATCTGCGTCGTGAGGGTCGAGGAACCGTCGAAGGAGAGGAGCACATCGACGCCTTCGTGCTGCCCTTCAAAGACGCTGGCGATCTCCTCGAAAGCTTCGGTGAGGCTCGAGGCTGCCAGAACCGTCAGATCCTGGGCAAAGGCGAGCGGAGTGAAGAGGGCTGCGGTGAGGATAGAAAGCCTTCGTTTCATGGGATCTCCCTGTCAGATAAGAGCAGAGTCAGATAAGTGCAGACGGGGCGCGTCTATAGAAGAAGCGTCCGCGCCTCGAGCGGTGTCGGTGAACTGTGCGGTGGGCTCGCTACGAAGCTGGCTTTGGAGCCATTCTCCTCTCATACCGAAGAGAAAGATCTACCAGTTACGGTTTTACTATCCCGCCAGTTTACGGGGAAGAGTGAGGCAGGGGCAAGAGGTCAAAGGCGACCAAGGAAGCTCAGGGCGGCGCGGGTAGACTCGAGCCGCCAGGCGAGGGCCAGCCGCTCAGCCCTCTCGGCCCCTCGTAGCCGTACCTGATACATCTGCTGAACGTCTTGAAATCGCTGCTGTTGCCCGGATTAGAGTGTGTGCGTCGAACTGTTGCCGCTCTAAAAAGACGAGTTTGAGGAGGAGCTCGCTGCGGGCATTGCGCAGGTGCGTGACATGCGTGACGCGCCACTTGGCGACGGCCTCTCGTCCCTGCACCGTAACGGCGTAGCGCAGGCGCGGGGGGCCGGGGTCGCCTGGTTCCAGACCGATGGCCTGAGCTAGACCCCGCTCTTCCAGATGCTCTAGGGCGCGGTAGACCTGAGGCCGCTGAACCGTCCAGACCGTTCCAAGCTCGCCCCCCTTGGCAAAAAGGGCTGCCAGACGAAAGCCGTGGGTCGGCGCTTCGTCGAGAGCTGCCAGTACGGCCCAATCGCTGAGAGACAGACTTACCACCCAAACAGCCTAGCAAAGGGATGGGTATGTCATACTTGGCCTTTGGAGGTCTGATGCCGGGAGTAGCCATTATCGGGGCGCAGTGGGGGGATGAAGGAAAAGGGAAGGTCGTGGACGCGCTGGCGCATGACGCCGACGTAGTGGTTCGCTACTCGGGCGGCGCCAATGCTGGGCACACGGTCGTCGTCGGTAGCGACATTTTCAAGCTCCATCACCTGCCCTGCGGGGTGCTCCACGACAAGCCGGTTTCGGTCTTGGGCGGCGGTATGGTTGTCGACCCCTGGGCGTTCCGTGAAGAATTCGAGGCTTTTGCCGAACGGCAGGACCCCGGTCAGGTGGTCATCTCCGAAGAGGCGCACCTCGTGTTGCCGCACCACAAAAAAAACGACGAGGGGGGCGGTTTCGTCGGGACCACCGGGCGCGGCATCGGTCCCTGCTATTCGGACAAGGCGCGGCGCATCGGACTACGTTTTGGCGACCTGCGCGACGAGGGGGTGCTGCGTGAACGTCTGGGGCGGCTACTCGAGGCCAAGCCCAACTCGACGGCGCGGGTCGGCTGGACCGATGTAGACACGGCCTTTGGGGCCCTGCGTGAGGTGCGCGAATTCGTTCTGCCTTTCGTCAGCGACGCGGGCTATCTGGTGCGCGAGGCGCTGCGTCGGGGCCAGCGCGTGATGTTCGAGGGCGGACAGGGCACCATGTTGGACCTCGCCTACGGCACCTATCCGTTTGTGACGAGCAGCCACCCGACAACCGGTGGCATCCTGGTCGGGGCAGGCGTCAGCCATAAGGCACTAAACAGTGTGTACGGCGTGGTCAAGGCGTTTACCAGCCGTGTCGGACACGGCCCCTTTGTGACCGAACTGGACGGCGACATGGCCTCGCGCCTGCGCGGGACGGGCGGCAACCAGTGGGATGAGTTCGGTACCACCACCGGGCGGGCTCGGCGGGTCGGCTGGCTCGACCTCGTGCAGCTCAAGTACGCCTGCGAGATTAACGGCTTCGACGGCCTCGTCGTGACCAAGCTCGACGTGCTGTCTGGCCTCCCCGAGCTTCAGGTCTGCACCGCTTACCAGGACGGCAAGCCTGTTTACGACAAGCTGCCCGGCTGGGGCGATCTTCAGGGCCTTGGCAGCCGCGAGGCGCTGCCTCAGGAAGTTCTGGACTATCTGAGTCTGATCGAGCGTTTTACAGGGGTGCCCGTGGTGATGTTCTCGACGAGTCCGAAGCGCGCCGATACGTACGGTGAGGTGAGCTGGGGCAGTCTGTAGACCCTCGAGCCGAGACATAGAACGTATAGGAGGCCCGGTCGCATTCCGATCGGGCCTCTGCTATAGAAAAATCTGGTGCCCGAGCTAACGTACGTCGGTGCGGGCATAAGCCCTGTCCAGCAGCTGAACTGTGTGCATCACAGGCAACGGCCTCCCCAGAGCCTTGAGCTGATTCTGCAGCTGTGTCAGACAGCCGATGTTGCCGCTGACGATGATCTCGGCCCCGGTCTCCAGCAGGTTTTGTGCCTTGCGCTGACCCAGAGCTCGCGCCATTTCAGGATGCTCCAAGTTATACGTTCCCGCCGACCCGCAGCAGAGTTCGGCTTCGTCGGGCTCGAGCAGCTCCAACCCTTTGACCTGCTTCAGGAGAGCCCTCGGTTCGCTCGTGACGCGCTGCGCGTGCGCGAGGTGACAGGCGTCGTGATAGGCGACGCGCAGGGGCTTTGAGAGTGAAGGTGGCTCGAGCAGCCCGAGTTCGGACAAAAACACGCTGATGTCCTTGACCCGGTTTGAAAACGCGTGCGCTGCCGCCTCTTCCGGCTCCCCTTTAAGCCACAGTCCGTACTCGTGCAGCCCCGACCCGCAACCCGCTGCGTTGGTCAGAATGGCGTCTACGTCCTCCGGGAAGGCCTTCAGGTTGTTCCGGGCAAACGCCTGCGCCTGCCTCTTGACTCCGGTATGGGCCGCCAGCGCCCCGCAGCACGACTGCGCCTTCGGGATGACTGTCTCGACGCCGTTACGGGCCAGCACCCGCAGCGTGGCCCAGTTGATGTCCGGGTCGAGAACCTGCTGGGCGCAGCCTGCGAGCAGAGCAACTCTGGCGCGGCGGCGCGTCCCTTCTGC
>JBMDWS010000128.1:0-2034 GCA_048594695.1 Truepera sp.
CCTACACCAACCGCCCGGTGGCCCGGTTTTCCGGGTTTAAACCCGCTAAAAAAAAAGGTGACGCGCGGGGTGGTTTGTACCCCCCGCCGCTTCACTTTGGCTATCCGGATTTGTTCCTTCAGGTGTCCTTCTTAAAGAGTGAGCAGGTAGAGCAGCGCCGCCGCGTCCCAGGCCTGCGGGCGGCAGGCCACCGGGTAGGGAACAGGGGGTGCGTCGCCTCTTGGATAGCCCGCGATGAGTTCCGGCAGGCGTCCGTCGCCCTGGCTGGCGGCGAGGTCGTAGAGTGCCTCGCGGATACGGGCGGCTTCCTCCCTGAACCCGTACCGTGCCAGCCCGCCCGCGACGAGCGCCGTGTCGTGGGGCCAGACCGAGCCGTTGTGATAGGATACCGGGTTGTAGCGCACCTCGCCCGTGCCGAGCGTGCGAATCCCCCAGCCCGACCAGTTGGCTTCCGAAAAGAGCGTTTCGACGAGCGCAGGTGCAGCGTCGTCTAGCACAATGCCTGTCCAGAGCAGCTGCCCGGCATTCGAGTTTTGTACTGCCAGCGGCGTCTTGTCCCCGTCCAGCGCCATCGCGTAGGTCTTCAGGTCGGGCAGCCAGAACGCCTCGTGAAACGCTGCTTTGAGGGCGGCGGCACTTTCTCGCCACAGGTCGGCGTCCCCTTCGCCCAGTACGTCGTAAAACTCGGCAGCGGCGAGGTAAGCCGCATAGGCGTAGCCCTGAACCTCGCTGCCCGCGACGGCGCCTGTCGCCAGGTGCCCGTCGTGGTGGCTCATCGAGTCGAACGAGTCTTTCCAGCTCTGGACTGTCAGACCTTCACTCTGCGAAACGCCGGTGAACTCGAGAAACCCGTCGCCGTCCGCGTCGGCGTCTTCGGTCATCCATCTAAGGGCCGCTTCCCAGTTCGGTTTCAGTTCGCGCACGAGGGTACTGTCGCCGGTGGCCTGAAAGTGGGCGTGCAGCACCATGATAAAAAGTGCGGTCGCGTCGACGGTGCCGTAGTACGGCCCGAATGGGACCTTGCCGCTGCGGGTGAGTTCGCCGAAGCGCAGCTCGTGCATGATCTTGCCGGGAGCTTCGGCGCGGAAGGTATTGTGTTCCTTACCCTGATAGGCCGCCAGAAAACGCAGCACGCCCTCCGTGACTTCGGGATGGTGCGGCAGCAGCATGGCCGCCGAGAGCAGCGCGTCGCGCCCGAACGCGGCGACGTACCAGGGGATGCCCGCCGCGATGTAGGGGCCGTGTTCGGTAAAGAGCAAGAGCGCCCGGAGGTCGAGTTTGGCCTGTGCCAGTACCGCCGCGTGCGCGTCCGACAGATTCACCTGGGGCAGCGTGAACCCCGCCAGCCACGCGTCGTAGTCCACGCCGCCTTCGTCCTGATACGGTGTCTCGAGTGTCACCGACACGCTCAGCGTGTGGGCTTCGCCGGGCTCCAGCGTCCGGGTAAAGGTCAGGGTGTCGCCGTCTTGCGCCGCGTCCAGAGACGCCTCGAGCCGCACAGCCATCTCGAGCCCGTCCTGCGCCCGGTAACGCAGGGTGTAGCCTTCCCCCTCCGCGTGCAGGGTTGGCGGTGTGCGTTCCACTTTTTGCCACCCCCTCGCCTCGAACATGTCCGCAAAATCGCTGCCGACGTGCAGGCTCAGTGTCACCGCTCGCGGTTCAAGCGAAGTGTTCTCGAGGATCAGCGTATCTGCGAAGCCGCTCGAGGTCACACTCAGAGTCCGCCGGATACCGAGCACCTGCGAAGGGCCCTCGATCTGCGCGTAGTGCGCTTCCAGCCTGTCCGGGCGCGGCGTGTGGATGACGAGCGCCTGCGTGCCCGCACCGAGATTCCAGGCGTAGTGACTCAAAAAGCGCGTGTCGCGGTTGTAGAGGCCGTGTTCGCCTCCCTGAACCTGCGCGCCCTCGTCGGCGACCAGGAATGTGTAATTCTCTTTGAGAACGACGTTTCTACTCGTATCCATCGATAAACTCCCGCTCTAAAAATAAGGCAAACGCTGGCCCGATTTTCTGGGCCAGCGCAGGTGAACATAG